>NZ_KV833409.1:178539-208251 GCF_001837655.1 Haemophilus sp. HMSC071C11
TCCTAGGTTCGAATCCTAGTACCCCAGCCATACTATCAAAAAAGTCTTCTTTATATCTAATCAAAGATTTATCTAATTGGGGTATCGCCAAGCGGTAAGGCACTGGGTTTTGATCTCAGCATTCCTAGGTTCGAATCCTAGTACCCCAGCCATATTTTCAATATCTTCGTAATAACTTGCAAAAATCGTTATTTGATAAAAAATTAAAGTTTAGGTATTTATTGGGAAATAATTAAAATACTCAGAACAAAAAAGCTAAGATTGATCTCTTAGCTTTTTTACTTTGTTCAAACTTGTGAATTACGCGCGTTTGAAGTCAATGTGAACCAATTTTGGTTTGAATGGGTGACGTTGCATTGCTTGTACTTTAACTGCAACTTCTTTACCACCGATCACTAAAGTAATCACTTCAGAATAGAAAGATTCGTGTGCTTGCGCGTTGTTTAATTCATCGTGGTTTAAGATGATTGAAACGGGCTCTTCGCTGCCACCATAAACGATTGCAGGGATTTGACCATTGTTACGCAGGCGGCGGCTCGCACCCTTACCTTGCGCTGTACGAACTTCAGCGTTAAATTTAAATGCCATTTTTATGTTCTCTTGAAATTAAATGTTAAAAGAAAGAAAATCGCAGGCGACCCAGCAATTTTCCTAAAAACCGCTCAAAGACAAGCCTTGAGAGCCGTGGATTATAGAATATCCTTATTTTCAAATCAAACTTTTTTCTAGGCTTTTTGATTTGAAAAGATTAAAATGTGAACCAATTTTTTATCACATCTATTAATATAATAAAAAAGCAGGAACAAATGGAATTTTTAATTGGATTTTTTACTGAATATGGTTATTGGGCTGTTCTTTTTGTTTTAATTATTTGTGGATTTGGTGTGCCGATTCCAGAAGATATCACGTTAGTTTCTGGCGGTGTCATTGCGGGGCTTTATCCAGAAAATGTCAATTCTCATTTGATGTTGCTGGTTAGTATGATTGGTGTGCTTGCTGGCGATTCCTGTATGTATTGGCTTGGTCGAATTTATGGCACGAAAATTTTACGTTTCCGACCAATACGTAGAATCGTAACATTACAGCGTTTAAGAATTGTGCGTGAAAAATTCAGTCAATATGGCAATCGAGTACTGTTTGTTGCACGATTTTTACCCGGTTTACGTGCTCCAATTTATATGGTATCAGGTATTACACGCCGTGTAAGTTATGTTCGTTTTGTTTTAATAGATTTCTGTGCTGCGATTATTTCTGTACCTATTTGGATTTATCTTGGGGAATTGGGGGCTAAAAATTTAGATTGGCTACATACACAAATTCAAAAAGGTCAAATTGTGATTTATATATTTGTTGGGTTACTTGTACTATTCTTTTTTTGGAAATGGAAAAAATCTAAAAAATCAACGCAATAATAGAATAATAAACGGCTAAAAATATTTCTATTTTTAGCCGCACTTTTTAATTTTCTTCTTTATTTTCTTCTTTATTTTCTTTAAATAAGCCTGATGCACCATCCGAATAATCTCTAGGCTGTTCATTTTGAGATTTATCTGTTGCAGTAATTAACTGTTGGGTGAATAAACCTTTGTGATCTTTTTCGCCCAGTAAATTATTGGAGGAAGTTGCGTAGTGGCGATAAAGTTTTTGATAATCGTTAATTAAGGTTTTGAATAACTCAGCACTTTCTGCAAAATGTTTTTCGATTTGCGCCTTTTGTGTATCAAGCTGGGTTTTGACTGTTTTTAATTCAGCCTCTGTTTTAGCTTGATGTTTTACCGAGCCTTTGGTTAAACGCACAATAATGTAACCAATAAATAACCCAACAATAAAAGCGATACCAATTGCTACCCAAATTTCATTTGTCCAATTTTCCATAATATTCTCCTGTTTATTCGGCTTAAAAAACTAACAAGTTGCAATAATAACAATTTCA
The DNA here is from genome assembly GCF_001837655.1 of Haemophilus sp. HMSC071C11. Classification (NCBI taxonomy): domain Bacteria; kingdom Pseudomonadati; phylum Pseudomonadota; class Gammaproteobacteria; order Pasteurellales; family Pasteurellaceae; genus Haemophilus; species Haemophilus sp. HMSC071C11. The sequence continues at coordinate 180,473 of NZ_KV833409.1, forward strand.
ACTTTCCAACGAGGATCCGCTAATTTAGCTTCCACTGTCGCTCGACTTGGTGGGCTAACATGATCGACCCATTCATCCCAAGCTTGATTTAATTGAACATAATCTTGCATATCTGCCAAGAAAATTTGCGCAGTTAAAATATTGCTTTTATTGGAGCCAATTTCTGCTAACAATTTATCAATTAAACCTAATACTTCTTTGGTTTGTTCGTAGGTATTTTGCTCGATGGTTAATTCTGGAACTTGCCCTGCAAAATAGGCGAGGTTGTTATGAATTGAAACTTCACTTAAACGTGCATTGGGTAAAATGCGTTGAATTGTCATAGGGTTCTCCTTTGGGGTGTTTTCTTCTATTCTAAATAGCCTTTACTGCTTTGTAAAATCCTCTTTACTAGGCTAAAATATCCGACAATTATTCTCAATTATTTAATTATTATGAAACTGCTTATCTCTAATCAGCACGGTGCTATTGTTATGGCACTACTGCCTTTTATTTATGGTATGTTGCTTGCTAATCCAGTATGGGCGCACATGTTTTTATTATTAGGATGGTTTTCGCTTTATTTGATGACTTATCCTTTTTTGAATTTGTTTAAAGGTAAAAATCTTGAGTTATATAAAAAATGGTCTGTGATTTATTTTGCTGCCGCCGTGATTTTTGCGATTCCCGCGTTAATTTATAATTGGCAGGTGTTGTATTTTATGTTTGCCATGTTACCGTTTGTTGCGGTGAATATTTATTTCACCAAGAAAAAAGATGAGCGCAATTTATGGAATGACTTGGCAGGGATCTTAATTTTTGCCCTAGCTGGAATGGGATCCTATTACTTTTCTGACCGCACTTTTGATGAAAAAATACTTTGGGTGGCGATTTATCCAACATTATTTTTTATTGGAACAACACTTTATGTAAAATCAATGATGCGTGAACGAAAAAATCCACGTTATTTTTGGGCATCAGTGATTTTTCACTTATTATGTGTGCTGATTTTTGTGGTTTCGCAACAATTTATTTTAGCATTAGCTTTTGTGCCTGGATTAGTGCGAGCGGTTTATCTGCCCACTAAAAAGCTTTCTGTTATGCAAGTTGGACTAACAGAATTTGCGATTACTGCCGTATTTTTTATTTTACTTTTAGTAGCAACCTTGTAAATGAAACTGAAGTTATTTTTTCATATAGTATTACTTTGTTTTAGTTTGCCTGTTTGGGCGATGAAAACCATTGATATTACAGCGAATTCGAAAATGGATGATCAAGCAAGAATGAATTTGGCGCAAGAGTTTGCCAATAAACAGCAATGGAGCTCTGTTTTCGATATCATGTATCCGATGGCGTTAGAGGGAAACACCACTGCTCAAAGCAATCTAGGTATGTTATATAACCTTGGGCGTGGCACGGTGAGAGACTATGAAAAGGCTTATTGGTGGTTTAGCGAAGCGGCAGAGAAGGGTAGTGTGAAAGGGCTAAATAACCTTGGCGTTATGTATCTACGTGGCGATTACGTCAAACAAAATACAGAGCAAGCCATTAAGCTTTTTGAACGTACAGCTCGAGCTAAAGATACGGATGCGATGATGATGTTAAGTAATATTTATCGCTTACAAAACCAACCTGAAAAATCATTGGAATGGCTGAAAAAAGCAGCTGAATTAGGCAATAAGGAAGCAAAACAGCGTTTATCTAGTCAGCCATAATCTTAAAAGTGCGGCTATTTTAATCGCACAAATTTCACGCCACTATGTTGCAATAGCAATTTCATTGGATCTTCATCATTCGAGACTGTTTTTTCACGTAATTCAATTAATTTCATCCGTAAATGGGCGAGTTCGTGAATCCTTGTTGCCACCTCTTTAATGTGTTTATCTAACACACGATTAATTTCTTCTGCTTGTTGTTTGGAGGCATTTTCTAAATTCAGTAGGCTTTTTATTTCACTTAATGAAATATCTAAATTTCGGCAGTTACAAATAAATGATAAACGTTGCAAGTGTTCTTCATTATATTGCCGAAAATTGCCTAAAGTACGTTTTGGGGGCGGGATTAAACCTTGTTGTTCATAATAACGGATGGTTTCTACGGTACAGCCTAGGGCTTTAGCAAGTGCTCCAATTTTCATCAATTTCCTTAAAAAATGACTTGATTCTAAAGTTACTTCATATTTTATCATACGCCTAGATTTTCTTAAACAAACAAGGAGTATCCAAAATGGAATTGAAAAAAATCGCTGTAGGATTAACCGCACTTTTAGGTATGTCTGTTGCTAACGCACATAATGTTTGGCTTGAGCCTGCTTCATCGCAAGATGAATACGTAGTGAAATTTGGACATGAACAAACTGAAACCTATCCAGAATCTAAACTTAAATCTATCCAAGCCTTAAATGCGCAAGGCAAATTAACTGCTGTTGATTACCAATTCAGAAATGGCGAAGCCTATCTTATGCCTAAATCAGATTTAGTTTTCGTTCATTTCGATAATGGTGTATGGTCAAAATTACCAAGCGGTAAATACGTTGAAAAAACAAAACGTGAAGAACCAACAGCAGAATTTAGTACTAATCCTGTTAAATTTGGTAAAGCGATTTTGAAATGGGATGCTGAATCTTTCAAATCTCATCAACAAGCATACGAATTGATTCCTCAAGAAAAAGCACAAGCGAATAAACCACTTTCTATCCTTGTTTTACATAATGGTAAACCAGTTCAAGGCATTAAAGTGGGTGTGAGTGAAGATGCACCGTTCAATTTAACTAATGAAAAAGGTATCGCTCAATTTACCCCAACTAAAGGCTTCAACAAAGTATGGGCAGAGTTTGAGGAAAAAGTAACAAATAATGCAGATTACGATCGTCGAACTGTGGAATATATGCTAACTTTTGACGCGCAATAATATGGATTTGGGATGAAAAAATTTGCTTTTTTAACCGCACTTTTTGCGGCTTGCTATCTCCCGAATGCTTATGCCCACGCGCTTTATGTGTTTGCCCAATATGATGGGCAAACACTTTCTGGCAAATCCTATTATTCTGATATGACCCCAGCAGCTGAAACTTATTTAGAAGTTTTCCGCTCAGGTGTTTCTGATCCCGTTTTAACTGGAAAAACAGACCGCCAAGGTGCATTTAAGCTTTCTATTGCTGATGTACCACATACAACCTTAAAAGTTGTGGTGGAAGGCGATGAAGGACACCGTGCGTCCGTTGTTGCTGCTGCTCATACGTCTGCCGAAAATCAAAGCAGTGCAGATTTAATGCTGCTTCGTGAAGATATTGCGCATTTAAAAGATAAAATTTATTTGCATGATATTTTAGGTGGAATCGGTTATATCGTTGGTATTGCTGGACTTATTGCTTTACGTAATGCGCGTAAAATTAAACAAGGACGTATTTAATGCATTTATCTGAAGGCGTGTTACATACGCCTATTTTATTAGCTGGTGCAGTGCTTGCTGTTGCGGGCATTGCTGTGGGGGTACGTCGTTTAGAATCAGAACGTTTACCGCTCACCGCACTTTTTGCCGCTGCATTTTTTGTGGCAGGAACCATTCATGTGCCTGTAGGAATTGGTAGCGTGCATTTAATTTTAAATGGCATGGCTGGTTTATTTCTTGGGTGGGCCGTTTTTCCAGCATTCCTCATCGCACTTTTATTGCAAGTCATTTTCTTTTCTTTTGGTGGATTTGCCGTGTTAGGTGTCAATCTTTGCGTGATGGCAATACCAGCTGTGATCGCTTATTATCTTTTCCGTTCTCGTTTACAGCCACAAATGGCATTAAAAGATCGCTTATTAGTCGGTATTGGTGCTGGCGTAATTGGCGTTGGCGGAGCAGGCGTGCTTGCTTCTTTTGTGCTGATGTTAGATGGTGGTAAAAGTTATCTGAATCTTGTTTGGCTCTTGCTAGTCTCTCATATTCCAGTATTTGTTTTGGATAGTATTATCAGCGTAGGGGTGATTACCTTGCTTGGTAAAATGTATCCTGAAGTCATGAATCGTACCGAGAATTTCTCTTAATGAAAATTCATCGCTTATTTCAACCGCACTTTAGGTTGATTTATCTGTTTATCTGGGGGCTAATCATTAGTGGATTGAGTGATCTTACTTGGCTTATCTCCCTTAATGTGCTTGCAGTTTCTCTCTTTTTTATTTCACTGCAGCTCAGTCAAAAATCTTTTTTGCCTTATCTTAAACGTTGGTTTGCTTTAGTCATTTTTATTGCTTTAATGTGGGCGGCATTAAGTTGGCAAATTGGAGAAAATGGCATTGAACTCAATTTTCAAGGCATTGAATTAGCAGAAAAATTGAGTTTGCGGACTCATTTATTGTTGATTTCTCTTTGGCTTTTTTTGTGGAATATTAATGATGCAGTACTTGTTCAAGCCATTGGTAAATTGCCTTTGCCAGAAAAATTAATTCAACTTTTTGTGCTGACCGTACGTTACATTGCACTGCTTGGCGAACTGCGTCAAAAAATGGATATTGCCATGCGAGCTCGTGGATTTCGTCCTGGGCTTAATCGCCGAACCCTTTATGTGACGGCTCAAAGTGTCGCTTTATTATTGATCCATGCCCTATTAAAAGCCGAAACGGCGCAAATGGCGTTAAAATGTCGTGGTTTTCAGTTTGGCAAAAAGAGAGAAAAATAATATGTTAGCTGTAAATAATCTTTGTATAGAACGCAATGGTAGAGCGATTATTCAAGATTTGAGTTTTACCTTGGAAGGTCAAAAACGCCTCTTCGTACAAGGGGAAATTGGTTCAGGAAAAACCACTTTACTGCTTGCTTTGTTGGGATTTGTTCCTGTAACCAAAGGGGAAATTAAATTATTTGGCAAAGTTTGTCGTGAAGAAAAAGATTTTGCGCCCTTTCGTGGCACGATTGGTATTTGTTTTCAAAATGCCGATGATCAACTTTTTGGCCCAACAGTGTTGGATGATGTTGCCTTCGGGCCATTAAACCAAAATATGCCCAGAGAGCAGGCGTATCATATCGCAGAGCAGCAATTAGAACGTCTTGGTATCACAGGTTTAAAAGATCGTATGGTGCATACCCTATCTGGTGGTGAGAAAAATTTCACGGCACTTGCTGGTGTCTTAGCGATGCAGCCAAAAATTTTATTATTAGATGAACCCACCAATGGATTAGATCGAAAAAATACTGAAAAATTGACCGCACTTTTGCGTGAGCTTTCCTTACCCATGTTGATTTCATCCCATCATCATGGATTTATTAACGAATTAGCCACAGAAATTATTAGATTTACCAACAAATGAACCATTGCCGAGAATTTGTTAATGATTAAATAAAATTAAAGCCTTGATAATCAAGGCTTTATTTTTTACTTACAATATTTTAGAGGATATATTATTTCTAACCCTATTAAAGCACTTTCACAATGCTTTCACATAAATAGCGAATATTATCTTCAGTAATACCAGCCACATTGATACGACCAGAACGAACAGCATAAATGGCAAATTCTTCTTTTAAGCGATCCACTTGTTCCCCAGTTAATCCACTGAAAGAGAACATACCGTTTTGTTCAATGATAAAGCTGAAATCTTGTTCCGCACCGTATTCTTTTAATAACTGAACGAATAAATGACGCATTTTTTTGATACGTTCGCGCATTTCAGTTAATTCATTTTCCCACTCTTGGCGAAGTTGAGTGTCATTTAATACTGTTGCTACAGTTGCGCCGCCGTGAGATGCAGGGTTAGAGTAGAGTGTACGAATAATTGATTTCACTTGGGTTAATGCGGTTGATGCAATTTCTGCATTTTCTGCCACAAGAGTAAAGGCACCAACACGTTCATTATATAAACCAAAGTTTTTCGAGAATGAACTCGCTACTAACAATTCTTTGTGGTTTGCCGCAAAAGCACGCAAGCCATAAGCATCTTCATCTAATCCATTGGCTAAACCTTGATAAGCAAAGTCAAAGAGTGGCAACCAGCCGTTTTTCGCCGAAAGTGCGGCTAATTCTTGCCATTGTTCTGGAGTAGGGTCAATACCAGTCGGATTATGGCAACAACCGTGTAAAAGCACCACATCGCCTTCGCTTGCTTGGCTTAAATCTTCAAGTAAATGATCCCAATCAAGGGCTTTGCGTTCAGCATCATAATAACGATATTCACGAATTGTCATACCGACGGCATTGAAAATGGCATTGTGGTTTGGCCAAGTTGGGGTGCTGATCCAAACATTTTGTGCTTTAGTTTGACGTTTAATAAATTCTGCCGCAATGCGTAATGCGCCTGTTCCGCCTAAACTTTGTACTGTTCTTGCACGATTAGATTTGATGACTTCAGAATCTTTACCGAAAAGTAACGCTTTTGTTTGTTCGTTATAATCAGCAATACCATCGATAGTCAGATAATTTTTCGTTTTTTCCTTATCAAATAAGCGTTTTTCTGCTTCTTTCACTGCACGCATAATCGGGGTTGTGCCTTGCGCATCTTTATAAACGCCAATACCCAAGTTAATTTTATTTTCGCGAGTTTCGGATTTGAATGCTTCGCCTAAGCCTAAGATTGGATCGGCTGGTGCCGCTTTAATATGTTCAAACATAGCTTTTCCTTATGTATCAGTTGTGTGATGGATAATTTTATACTTCAGCCGTTTTATTTTATCAAGAAAGATTTTTATAAAAATTAACCGCACTTTAATATTTTTAAATATTTATCAAAAAGTGCGGTCATTTTTTACATTATTTTAGTTTTTCAATCGCCCAATTTAATCCTGATTGATAATCTTCGGGTAATTCAATTCGGAGCTTTTCTAATTGTTGAATAATGACCGCTTTATTAGGATGAGAAAGATTGATATGCCCAACCTTACGCCCAGCCCTCACTTCTTTACCGTACCAATGAAGTTGTGCAAAAGGTATATTAAGCCATTTTGGATTATGGTTTGTGCCGATTAAATTTACCATTACACTTGGGGCAAAAATTTGTAAGTCAGGTGTTGGCAAATCAAGTAGCGTGCGTAAATGTAATTCAAATTGACTAATAGCACATCCCAGTTGTGTCCAATGTCCACTGTTATGTACGCGAGGCGCAAGTTCGTTAATTAGTAATTTGTCGCCTACAACAAAACATTCCATTGCCATCACACCCACATAGCCTAACTTATCCATAATTTTGCCGAGCATTGTTTCAGCTTGTTTTTGTTGTGCGGATTGTTGAGGAAATGCATTATCAATCACACTGTAACGCAAAATACCATTTTGTTGCAGGTTATGCGTAACGGGATAAAAACGCTTTTCGCCATTTTTAAATCTTGCGCCTACAATAGAAACTTCATAATCAAAAGGAATAAATTTTTCTGCGATCACTTCACCAAATAAGTCATCAGTGATGTCCGCTTTGTTTTCATCGCTGATAATCCATTGACCACGCCCATCATATCCGCCTGTTCTACGTTTGACGACGACTTTCTCGCCAACAGTTTGGAAAACATCATTCCATTGCGTTTTATCTTTTAATAAACACCAAGGCGAGGTAGAAAGATTGAGTTCATCAAGCAAGGATTTTTGAGCAAAACGATCGGCTAATAATCCAAATACATGTTGATTAACGAAGTTTTTATGATTGCCGAGTAATTCAGTCAAAGGTGTTTTTTCCCAGCGTTCAATTTCTGCCGTGATGATCGCATTTTCAGGTAAGTCAAAAACTGGCGCATTGAAGGCTAAGGGTTCAACATAAATATCTAAAGGTGCACCAGCGTAACCTAACATTCTGCCGAGTTGTCCGTTGCCAAGTACATAAACCGTTGGGTATAAGGTGGAGTTTTGCATAATATTTCTCGTTAAATTTACGAAAAAAACAACCGCACTTTAAAAGTGCGGTCAGATCTGAAGATATTTTTATGTGCGTGGATCGGGATTATCAAGCACATTACTCGTTTGGCTTTCACGGAAAGATTGCAAGCGTGAAAGCAATTCTGCATCCCAACTTGCTAGAATTTGTGCGGCTAACAATCCAGCATTTGCCGCACCCGCAGGGCCAATAGCCAATGTTCCGACTGGGATTCCTTTTGGCATTTGCACAATTGAATAAAGGCTATCTACGCCACTTAACATAGAACTTTTTACTGGCACACCCAGCACAGGCACAAGGGTTTTGGCTGCGATCATGCCGGGTAAATGTGCCGCACCGCCAGCCCCAGCAATAATTACTTTATAGCCATTTTTTTGTGCATTTTCAGCAAATTCAAAAAGTTTATCAGGCGTACGATGAGCAGAGACGATTTCCACATGATAAGGTACTTTTAATTCATCTAAAATCTGAGTTGCCTCTTGCATGGTAGCCCAATCGCTTTTGGAACCCATCACAACAGCAATTTGTGCAGTTTTTGACATGCTATTTTCTCAATTTTCTAATTAAAAAGGTGGCGTAGAATAGCATAGATTACATATATTGAGCAAACGTTTGCTATTTATGTAAGTATTAATGGGGATTATTTTATAATTATTTGATTTTTAAATTTTAGTAACTATACTTGATACCAAATTAATGGGCGATAGTTTATATGGGACGAACTGAAAAATTATTAGATAAGCTCGCACAATCAAAATCTACATTTAATTGGAATGAATTAGTTTCTTTGTTAGCTCAACAAGGTTATGAAAAGCGAGAAATGGCAGGCTCTCGAGTGAGATTTTATAATAGAACACTCGAACATACGATTTTGTTACACAAGCCTCACCCTGAAAATTATATTAAAGGTGGTGCTTTAAAGTCAGTGAAAGAATCATTAAAACAGGTAGGTATTCTATGAAGTTATTAAATTATAAAGGTTATGTTGGCACGATTGAGGCGGATTTAGAAAACAATATATTGTTTGGCAAACTTGCTTACATTCGTGATTTAGTGACTTACGAAGCAGAGTCATTATCTGAGCTAGAAAAAGAATTTCGTCAATCTGTTGATTTATATTTACAAGATTGTTTGGAATTAGGTAAAGAACCGAATAAGCCTTTTAAAGGTGTATTTAATGTACGAATTGGCGAGGAATTGCATAGAGAAGCTACGATCATAGCAGGCGATCGTTCTCTTAATGCTTTTGTTACGGAAGCGATTCAAGAAAAAATTTTTCGTGAAAAACCAAGTTTAAGATAACAAAACGTATTTACATTTTCTTTCATCAAAAGTAGGTCAAATTATGTTAGCCAAAGCAAAATATAGAAAAGATTACAAACAACCAGATTTTACGGTCACAGACATTTATTTAGATTTTCAACTTGATCCTAAACATACTGTGGTAACCGCAAGCACAAAATTCCAACGCTTAAATGATGAAGCGACTTCTTTACGTTTAGACGGGCATAGCTTCCAGTTTTCTTCTATTAAATTTAATGGCGAGCCATTTTCTGCTTATCAACAAGATGGCGAGAGTTTAACGCTCGATTTGAAAGGCAAAAGTGCGGAAGAATTTGAACTTGAAATTGTGACTTTCCTTGTGCCAGCTGAAAATACTTCATTACAAGGATTGTATCAGTCTGGCGAGGGTATTTGTACGCAATGTGAGGCGGAAGGTTTCCGTCAAATCACTTATATGCTTGACCGTCCAGATGTATTGGCGTGCTATACAACCAAAATTACGGCGGACAAAAGCAAATATCCATTCTTACTTTCTAATGGCAATCGCATTGCAAGTGGCGAATTAGAAGATGGTCGTCATTGGGTGGAATGGAATGACCCATTCCCAAAACCAAGCTATTTATTTGCTTTAGTGGCAGGGGATTTTGATTTATTACAAGATAAATTTATTACTAAAAGTGGCCGTGAAGTTGCGTTAGAGCTTTATGTGGATCGCGGTAATCTTAACCGTGCAACTTGGGCAATGGAAAGTTTGAAAAAAGCGATGAAATGGGATGAAGATCGCTTTAATTTAGAATACGACTTAGATATTTATATGATCGTCGCTGTCGATTTTTTCAATATGGGTGCAATGGAAAACAAAGGGTTGAATATTTTTAATTCTAAATTTGTATTAGCCAATCCACAAACGGCAACAGATGAGGATTATCTTGCTATTGAAAGTGTGATTGCACACGAATATTTCCATAACTGGACAGGCAATCGTGTGACTTGCCGTGATTGGTTCCAATTAAGTTTGAAAGAAGGCTTAACGGTTTTCCGTGATCAAGAATTTTCTTCAGATACAGGTTCGCGTGCAGTGAATCGCATTAATAATGTGAAATTTTTACGCACTGTGCAATTTGCCGAAGATGCAAGCCCAATGTCACACCCAATTCGCCCTGAAAAAGTGATTGAAATGAATAATTTTTATACCGTAACCGTATATGAAAAAGGGGCAGAAGTGATTCGTATGTTGCATACCTTATTAGGTGAACAAGGCTTCCAAAAAGGGATGCAGCTTTATATTGCTGAAAATGATGGCAAAGCGGCAACCTGTGAAGATTTTGTTTCTGCGATGGAACGTGCAAATAACCTCGATTTAAACCAGTTCCGCCGTTGGTATAGCCAATCGGGTACACCAGAATTATTGATTAGCGATGCTTATGACGAAAAAACGCATACTTATCGTTTAACGGTTTCACAATCCACACCGCCAACCGCAGATCAAATGGAAAAAGTGAATTTACATATTCCATTAAAAATCGCGCTTTATGATGCGAATGGCACGAAACAAATGTTACAACATAATGGCGAATTGTTGAGTGATGTATTAAATGTCACTGAAAAAGACCAAGTCTTTGAATTTCACGGCATTTATGGTCGCCCAATTCCAGCATTATTATGTGATTTTTCTGCGCCAGTAAAACTGGATTATGATTATAAAACGGAACAGTTATTAGGCTTGCTGAAATTTGCAGACAATCAATTTATCCGTTGGGATGCAGCACAAATGCTATTTGCGCAAGAATTACGTCGTAATGTTGTGCGTTTCCAACAAGGCGAGGCACTAGAAATTTCGCCTGAAATTTTGACCGCACTTTCTTATGTTCTGAATAATTACGAGAAAGATATTGAACTGGCAACATTAATTCTCACACTGCCGAAAGAAATGGAATTTGCGGAAGGTTTCAAAACTATCGATCCTGATGGTATTTCAGTCGCAAGAGCATTTATGCAAGCGCAAATTGCAGAATCGTTAAAAGATGATTTCTTGCGTGTTTATACCCATATTCGTCTTGATGATTATCAAGTTACGCAACAAGACATCGCCTTGCGTGCAATGCGTAATCTTTGCTTAACTTATTTGGCTTATACGAATTTGGGTAACAACTTAGTGCAAAAACACTATAATAATGCGAATAATATGACAGATACATTGGCAGCATTAAGTGTTGCAACTAAAGCTGCATTACCTTGCAGAGATGCGTTATTAGCTGATTTTGAACAAAAATGGCAACAGGATGGATTAGTGATGGATAAATGGTTTGCATTACAAGCCACTCGCCCAGATGAAAATGTGTTGGAAATTATTCAGTTATTAATGGATCACCCAAGTTTTAATTTTAATAATCCAAACCGTTTACGTTCATTAGTGGGTAGTTTTGCAAATCACAATTTAAAAGCATTTCACAACGTAAGCGGTTCTGGCTATCGTTTCTTAACGGATGTGTTAATCCGTTTAAATGAAAGTAATCCACAAGTGGCTGCGCGTTTAATCGAGCCATTAATTCGATTTTCTCGCTTTGATGCTCAACGCCAAACGCTGATGAAACGTGCTTTAGAACGCCTAAGCGTTGTAGAAAATCTTTCAAAAGATTTATTTGAAAAAATTGAGAAAGCGTTGCAGTAACACTTGATGATGTGAGAATAGGTTTTATGACTATTCTCACTTTATTCAATTGCTTAATATTTTTAAATGAACTAAAAATTTTTTGACTGCAAATAATTTTCTACAGTATCTACAATAGCTTGCGTTTGAGGATCGATTTCAATATTCACAATATCGCCCACTTTACGTTGCCCCATTAACGTTCTTTGCAAGGTTTCAGGGATTAAATTCACACAGAATTGCGTGCCTTTTACTTCACCAATAGTGAGGCTAATACCATCTACCGCAACAAATCCTTTCGTTAAAATGTATTTCATTACATCTGCGTTTGGGAGCTCGAACCAAATTTGTCGGTTATTTTCACTAGCGATAATATCTGAAATTTTTGCGGTGCAATAAATATGACCAGATAATAAATGTCCGCCAATTTCCGTTCCCATTTGCATAGCACGTTCGATATTCACATAATCGCCCACTTTTATTGTGCCGAGATTTGTAATTTTTAAAGTTTCTTGCATCAGATCAAAGCTAACCAGATCGCCATTGATTTCAGTTACAGTTAAACATACACCGTTATTTGCTATTGATGCGCCAATTTCCAGATCTTTACGCATTTCAGGTAGTAATTTTACCACTTGTGTTCTAAAATTAGCCGTTTCTTTAATGGAGTGGATGGGGGCGGTGCCTTGTACAATTCCAGTAAACATAATTTTTTCCTTTTCTAAAAATTTTTAGCAGTATATCAAATTTATGAATTTTCGTCTTTTATCTCAATACCACGCTGATATTAAAAAGTTGATTAAAATTTCCTTGCCTATTTTATTAGCACAAATCGCACAAAACTCAATGGGATTAGCGGATACCATTATGGCGGGTCGTGTGAGTTCCACTGATATGGCAGCCATTTCTATTGGTGCTTCAATTTGGATGCCATTGATGCTTTTTGGACAAGGTTTATTGTTGGCATTGCCGCCTACAATTTCTTATTTGAATGGTTCAGGCCAACGCCATCGCATTGCCCATCAAGTTCGCCAAGGCATTTGGCTTGTGTTAGGCGTGAGTATTCCTTTAGGGTTGCTGATTTATTTCTGTGAAATTCCGCTGCAATATATGCAAATGGAAAGCAAAATGTCAGATTTAGCACGGGATTATTTACATGCGATGTTGTGGGGATTGCCAGCCTATTTGATGCTGATTAATTTTCGCTGTTTAAATGATGGTATTGCTAAAACTAAGCCTGCGATGGTCATTACCTTTTTAGGTTTGCTAATTAATATTCCACTTAATTACATTTTTATTTATGGAAAATTTGGCATACCTGCTTTTGGTGCGGTGGGCTGTGGTATTGCAACAGCTATTGTGAACTGGGCAATGTGCTTAATGATGATTTTTTATTCCTATACGAATGCTCAAGAACGTTCACTAAAAGTATTTAGCCAATTAATCGAAATGCCAAATCTGAAAACACTTAAAAAATTACTGCGTTTAGGATTACCCATTGCCATTGCAATTTGTTGTGAAGTGGCGTTATTTGCACTTACGTCTTTAATGCTTTCTCCGCTGGGTGCAACTATTGTCGCAAGCCATCAAATCACATTGAATACCAGTTCTTTTATTTTTATGTTCCCTATGTCGATTGGTATGGCAGCGACGATTCTAGTTGGACAAGCGTTGGGTACAGGTTCTCCACAAAATGCGAAGAAAATTGGCTATGCCGCATTATTATTAGGGCTAACGGTGACGATTATTACTGCATTAATTACGATTTTCTTCCGTTATGAAATTGCCTCTATTTTCGTAACCGATGAAATTGTCATCGCAATGGCGGCAAATTTATTATTATTTGCCGCACTTTATCAATTTTCAGATACCATTCAAATGGTGGTTGGTGGCATTTTACGTGGCTATAAAGATACCAAAATGATTTTATACATTACCCTTTTTTCTTATTGGGTAATTGGTGTGCCACTTGGTTACACACTCGGTCGTACAGATTGGCTTATTCCACATATTGATGCGAAAGGTTTCTGGATTGCTTTTGTGGTCTCACTCACTTTTGCGGCGTTCTTACTTTCTTTGAGAATGAAAAAAATGCAGGCCATGAGCGATAACGCCATTTTACAACGTTTAGAAAAACTTAAATAAGGAACTTTATGCAACTTCCAGCTTTACAATCGGCAAAATTAATTCGTCGTTACAAACGCTTTCTTGCGGATATTGAACTACCAACTGGTGATGTGATGACAATTCATTGCGCCAATACAGGTGCGATGACTGGCTGCGGTGAAAAAGGCGATACCATTTGGTATTCACATTCTGATAGCCAAACCCGCAAATATCCCCATTCTTGGGAGCTCACACAACTTGCAAATGGACAACTTTGTTGTATCAATACGCATCGTTCTAATCAGCTTGTCTTTGAAGCATTGCAAAATAAACAAATCAAAGAATTAGCAATGTATGATGAAATTTATCCTGAAGTGAAATACGGCGAAGAAAATAGCCGAATTGATTTCTTACTAAAAGGCGAGGGTTTGCCTGATTGTTATGTAGAAGTGAAATCAATCACGCTTGTAAAAGGTAATTTAGGTATGTTCCCCGATGCGGTTACTACGCGTGGACAAAAACACGTTCGTGAATTACTCGCAATGAAAAAACAAGGTCATAGAGCAGTGGTGCTATTTGCTGGGTTACATAATGGGTTTGATCGTTTCAAAATCGCAGAATATATCGATCCTGAATATGATCGCTTATTAAAAGAAGCAATGGAACAAGGCGTTGAAGCCTATGCTTATGCGGGACAATTTGAAATTTCTAATGAAATTCCTACCGCACTTTCTTTGACAGAATCGGTGCCTTATATAAAATAATATTTTTTTTGAGAATTATTTTCATTTATTTATTGACAATATTATTGATAACAATTATCATCTAATCATTCCAACAACAATATTAGATAATCACTCCAACATTCCCGCCTATTTCCCCACAAATAGGCGTTTTTTTTATTCACAAATCGCTAAGAATCCCTATAATAAAACCTTTTAAAACATAATTTAGGAAATAATAATGACTAACATTAATACCGTTCTCGCGGAACTAAAGCGTGGTACTGATGAAATCCTTTCAGAAGCGGATTTAATCGAAAAACTGAAAGAAAATCGCCCATTAAAAGTAAAATTAGGCGCAGATCCAACCGCACCAGATATTCATTTAGGACATACTGTTGTATTAAATAAATTACGTCAATTTCAACAACTCGGTCATGAAGTCTATTTCTTAATTGGCGATTTTACTGGAATGGTGGGCGATCCATCAGGTAAAAATGCGACTCGTCCTCCACTTAGCCGTGAAGATGTATTGCGCAATGCGGAAACCTATAAAGAGCAAATTTATAAAATTCTCGATCCACAAAAAACCAAAATCGTCTTCAACTCTGAATGGTTAAGCAAACTTGGTACAGAAGGTATGATTCGTCTTGCAAGCAACTATACGGTTGCGCGTATGCTTGAACGCGACGACTTCAAAAAACGCTTTGGCAACAACCAACCCATTGCCATCCATGAATTTATTTATCCATTACTGCAAGGCTACGATTCCGTTGCATTAGATGCAGATGTAGAACTAGGCGGTACAGACCAAAAATTCAACTTACTTGTTGGTCGTGAATTACAAAAATCAGCAGGCAAAAAACCACAGGTTGCGATTACACTCCCATTACTCGTTGGATTAGACGGCGAGAAAAAAATGTCTAAATCACTTGGTAACTATATTGGCGTAACGGAAGCACCAAGCGATATGTTCGGTAAAGTGATGTCAATTTCTGATGAACTCATGTGGGATTGGTATAACCTTCTTTCATTTCGTCCATTAAGCGAAATTGCACAATTAAAATCGGAAGTAGAAAAGGGCAAAAATCCACGTGATGTAAAAATCTTATTAGCAAAAGAATTAATTGCACGTTTCCACAATGAAGAGGCGGCAAACGCTGCAGAACAAGAATTTATTAACCGTTTCCAAAAAGGCGCAATGCCTGATGAAATGCCTGAATTTACGTTTTCTGGCGAAATTGGTTTAGCCACCTTATTAAAAGAAGCAGGCCTTGTTCCTTCCACTTCTGAAGCGATTCGCTCTGCTCAACAAGGCGGTGTAAAAATCAATGGTGAAAAAGTCGATAACGTAAAAGATAATGCACCGAAAGGCACAAATGTTTACCAAGTGGGTAAACGAAAATTTGCGCGTGTGACTGTGGAATAAAATAGATAAAAAAATACCGCACTTTGGCAATAAAAGTGCGGTATTTTTTATTGAAATTTTAATTTAGTTAAACATCGCAGAAATAGATTCTTCGTTGCTAATGCGGCGAATGGCTTCTGCCAGCATGGAAGAAAGCGTAAGCACGCGAACTTTACCGATCGCTTTCATTTCTTCTGATAGAGGAATCGTGTCAGTAACTACAACTTCATCAATGGCATCGCTGGCTAAATTTTTGGCTGCTGCACCAGAGAAAACGGCGTGAGTTGCATAAGCAAAAACACGTTTTGCACCACGTTCTTTTAATGCTTCTGCCGCTTTACAAAGCGTACCGCCAGTATCAATCATATCATCAACCAAAATACAATCACGGTCTGCAATATCACCGATAATATGCATCACTTGTGCTACATTTGCACGAGGGCGACGTTTGTCAATAATAGCCATATCCGTATCGTTTAATAATTTAGCGACAGCGCGAGCACGCACAACGCCGCCAATATCTGGGGAAACAACAATTGGATTTTCAAGATCAGATTTTTTCAAAATATCGTGAATTAAAACTGGCGAACCAAATACGTTGTCTACGGGAACATCAAAGAAACCTTGGATTTGTTCTGCGTGTAGGTCGCAGGTTAAGACACGGTCAATACCAACAATTGAAAGTAAATCTGCCACAACTTTAGCAGTAATAGGCACACGAGCAGAACGAACACGACGATCTTGGCGAGCATAGCCGAAATAGGGAATCACGGCAGTAATACGACCAGCAGATGCGCGACGTAACGCATCTACCATCACAACCAATTCCATCAAGTTATCATTGGTTGGCGCACAAGTTGATTGGATGATAAATACATCCGCACCACGCACATTTTCATTAATTTGAACTTGAATTTCTCCATCGCTGAAACGAGCGACTGTTGCATCGCCTAGTGAAATATATAAACGTTCAGAAATACGTTTTGCAAGTTCAGGTGTAGCATTACCCGCGAAGAGTTTAATGTCAGGCATTTTATAAAACCTCAGGTTTAGATTGTCGATGAGTATGAGTTGATGATAGCTGCTTCAACATTGCGTGCAAGGGAGACACATTGAGTCCTTTAGCGACGAAACCAAAAAATGCTTCTGGTTTTTGTCTAAATACCGCTTGCGCTTCTGCTTCATGATCAAATTCAGCAAAAACACAGGCTCCCGTTCCTGTTAATCTTGCCGGCGCATATTGTAGCAACCAGTTTAACGCTTTTTCAACGTTTGAATAATGATTTATCACAACTTTTTCGCAATCGTTTTTATAAGGTTCACTCAAAAGTTGTTCGAGGGATTTTTTCGGTGTATTACGTGGTAAATTTGGATCTTGAAAGATGACAGCCGTCGATATTGAATCATCGGGTTTTAATATAACAAACCATTTCTCGGCAGGTTCACAATAAGTGATTTTTTCCCCAACGCCTTCAGCAAAAGCAGCCTGTCCGTATACAAATATTGGCACATCCGCGCCTAATGTTAATCCCAATTTTGCCAGTTCATCAATGGATAAATTGGCTTGCCATAAATAATTTAAAGAGACTAATGCGGTTGCTGCATTGGATGAACCGCCACCAACACCGCCTCCCATTGGAAGAATTTTATCTAAATGAATATTTGCACCCAATTGAATATTGGCTTTTTCTTGTAAAAGTTTTGCAGCTCGATAAATTAGATTATTTTCCGTTTTTAGATTTGGAATTTCTGGCGTTAAAACAATTTGATTATCTTGTTCCCGAATACTAATGTCTAACCAATCGCCAAAATCTAAAAATTGGAAAAGCGTTTGTAATTCATGATAGCCGTTCGGCAATTTTCCATTGATATAAAGAAATAAATTCAGTTTGGCAGGGCTAGGGAAGCGTAATGGCTGCCCATTTGATTGTGTTGTATTTTGGCAAAGTGCGGTAGAAAATTGATGTGATTTCATTAATGTATTCATTAGTAAATCCACTCGTCTACGCGAATTTTTAAGGTTTGTTTTGTGCTGTCATTTTTCAGCAAAATATTTTCAGGCATCGAATTATTTGAGTGATAGGTTAGATAATCTGCCGTCCATTGAGAACCATCCACATGATAAGTAAATGCACCAAGTAAATGGTTGGTACCCACTTGATAATCCGCGTTCATTGCTGGTTGGCCTTTCAACCAATAAGCTAAATGTTCTAATGGCACATCCATGCCAATGATCTCTTGTAATAGTAGTTTAGCATTGGCTGCAGATTGTTGATTGCCATTGTTATCGGAAATTGTCATCCCACTTTGATGCATTTGAATCAACAGGGTAGATTTACTGATTAAAGAATAGAGTTTAAGTGTATAAGATTTTGGATTTTGGTATTGCCATTCAAAGCGGCTAGAAAAACGTTCTGTAGGACTGATATAACCAATTTGTCCTTTGGCTTGATAGGATTGAATTTTTTGAATCTTTTGTAAATGTTGTTGCCATATCGCATCCGTTTTATCAATGTATTGTACATTAGTAGGACGTTCCATATCTAATGTGCAAGCGGTTAGAATCGCAGTGGCAAAAAGTGCGGTGAGAAATTTAAACGTTTTCATATTATTCATCAAGTTAATAAGCTCGCATATTTTAAGGATTTAGTTTAATTGAGTAAAGTTACTTTTATTTGTTAATTTGTTGGGTAATTCGTTTTTGTTTGTTTAACCGCTAAGATTCTTCGTTTCGTCAATTCATTTTTGATTGCTTGTTTCTCAAATCCATCAGCAATAACTTGCTGTACATCTACTTCATTTGCAGAGTGTAATAATTGATTGATGTAATCTATTTGTGGATAGTCTTTAGTTTCAAAACCTGTTCTACCTCGAGTATCAGCTAAACATACTTGTAGAAATTCTTGAAAGCGTTGTGGTTTTCTCCACACATCAAAACGATTAAACAGCGTTATGACGGTTTCAGCTCGAAGCTCAAAGGCTTTGTGAATATGCGTGTGAAATTCACAAGTCAGTTCTGCAAGTTCTTGAAAATAACTTGGAACCTTCAAGCGTTTGCACAATGATCTAGTCGGTTTTATGCCAGCTTGTTCATGCCCATAATGATGAGGAAGAATATTTTGAGGTGTAAGAGCCTTGCCAAGATCATGACAAATAGCCGCAAAACGAACCGCACTTTTATTTAGGATAGGGTTATTTTCAGTCAAATTAACCGCTTGTTTTAATACCAACATGGTATGAATAAAACTATCCACTTCGGGATGATGTTTTACTGGATTTGGCACCCCATGAAGGGCATCGATTTCAGAAAATAAAACGCTTAATGCGCCTGTTTTATGTAAGGTTTCAAAATAAATTTCAGGATTTTTTTCGTTTAAGGCTTTTTCTGTTTCTAGCCAAACGCGTTCCGCCGTGAGATGTTGTAATTCTCCCGATAGGGCAAGTTCTGTCATTAGAGCTAATGTTTCCGAGGCGATTTTAAAACCGAGAGAATGATAACGGGCTGCAAAGCGTGCCACGCGTAATACTCGTAAAGGATCTTCTGAAAAAGCGGGAGAAATATGGCGTAAAATTCGATTTTCTAAATCTTGTTTTCCGCCATAAGGATCGATAATTTCACCGTCTTCGCTTTGAGCCATCGCGTTAATAGTGAGATCTCGTCGAATTAAATCTTGTTCTAATGTGATTGTTGGGGAGAAATCACAAATAAAGCCAGTGTAACCTGCGCTAGATTTACGTTCTGTTCGGGCAAGCGCATATTCTTCTTTTGTTTTAGGATTGAGAAAAACCGGAAAATCTTTGCCTACTTGCTGATAACCGAGAGAGAGTAGCGTAGCGTGGTCTGCGCCTACCACAATCCAATCACGATCTTTTACTGGTAACCCCAATAATTGATCGCGAACAGCCCCACCAACCAAATAAATTTTCATTCGTGATTATGCCCAACCATCACGACGGCGACGTTTTGGTAATACATAAGGAATAAGCAAGCCGAAGAGTAAGCCTACGCCCAATACTGAACCGCCATAAATAAACCATTGGATCGCAATTTCTCGTTTACCTGCATCAAGTATCGCTTCTAAATCACGATTTTTATTTTTGGTCATTTCAAGTTCACGTTTAAGTTGAGAATTTTGCTCTAAAAGATCCGCACTTTGTTGCTCAGCTTGTTTGGTTCGACGTTGCATTTCGACGGTACGTTGTTGCCAATCGCCATCTAAACGACTAAGTTTTAAGGTTAATTCTTGGACTTGCGCTTTTAATTTTGGATTTTCTTCTTTACTACTTGGCGTGCTACTTAAGTCTGAATTTAAAATCCAAGCTTCACGATTTTTATTGTCGCGAATGAGTGTGTATTTGCCTTGGCGTTCTAATACATTCACCGCTTCGCCTGCTTGAATTGAACCTGCAATTTTAAATTGTTCGCCAGCACCACGACGTAAGAAAGTACTTAAATTTTCAGTAACATATTGGGTTTCCGCATAAGCAACATTTATTGATGTACTTAAAAGTAAAGATGAGATTAAGGCTTTATAGATCTTTTTCATTTTTTCCCCTTAAACATCACAACAAAAGTGCGGTTAAAATTAACCGCACTTTTTATTGAGATCAATTAATTAAAGATAGTTCTTAGCACATAGAAAATAATAATGGCGAAAAATGCGCCTGCTGGTAATGTGACAATCCAAGAACTAATGATGTTTCGGATAACCGTTAAATTCAGTGCAGCGATACCACGTGCAAAACCGATACCTAAAATAGCTCCAACAAGTGTTTGTGTTGTTGAGATGGGTAAGCCTGTGCCTGATGCAACTACAACAGTCATTGCAGTAGCAAATTGAGCAGCAAAGCCACGGCTTGGCGTTAAATCGGTGATCCCAGATCCAACAGTCGCCATCACTTTTTGTCCCATAGTAATTAAGCCCACAGCAATACCTAATGCACCTAAGGGTAAAATCCACCAAGTTAAGGCTCCACCTGAAACAATTTTACCGCCTTCATTTACAATAGAGACCACTGCAGAAAGAGGGCCAATTGCATTGGCTACGTCATTAGAACCGTGCGCAAATGCCATCGCACAAGCGGTTAATAACATTAAAATACTGAAGACTTTTTCTACGGCACCAAAAGTGCCTTTGTTTGCTGATTGAGTGAAGATTTTGCTTTTAAAATAGAAATGGAAGAAAAACATTCCGATAAGACTGATGGCAAGTGAAATGATTAAAGTTTCACTGTTTGAAAGATTTAAGCCTACGTGTTTTAAGCCTTTTTTCATCGTCACGATACAAAGTACAAACACGGTTATCCCCATATAATAAGGGCCATATTTTTGTGCATTTTTTAATGGCTGTTCAGTATCAAAAATAAGTTTTTGCGTACTTGCAAAGATTGCATAAGCCAAAATACCCGAGATGACAGGCGTGATAAACCAGCTACCAACGATGCTGCCAATATTTGACCAATCTACAGAACTAGGGCCAATCGTAATACAGGCAAATCCAATAATTGCACCAATAATAGTGTGTATACCAGAAACTGGCCAACCCATTTTGGTTACAATAAATAACCAAGCACCTGATGCAAATAAGGTTGAAAGCATACCTAAGGCTAAAATATCGGGTGTATCAACAAATTGTATTGGGTCGATTACGCCACTTTTTATGGTTTGTGTTACTTCGCCACCAGCTAAATATGCACCTGCAGATTCAAAAATTAACGCAATAATAATTGCTTGTTTGGCTGTTACAGTACCAGATCCTACGGATGTACCCATTGAGTTTGAGACATCATTTGCTCCAATTCCGAACGCCATAAAAAAGCCAAAGGCTGCTGTGATCCACACCAACCAAGAACCATATTGACTAATAATTTCCATAGTTAATTTCCTATGTTTTGTTGATTATGAACGCGCCAGCATTAATTCAATGCGCGAACCGACTCGTTGTGCTTGGTCAGCCAAAACGCCAACCCATTCAATAATTTTATATAAGAACATTACATCAATTGGATTATAACGGCTTTCGATGGTGTAAAGCATTTTACGCAATTTGATCTGCATTTGGTCTGTATCATCTTCAATTGAATCAAGTTCTTGAATCATATCATTGACTAATTTGAGTTCACGACCTTTAAAACCCGTTTCTAATAGCTTATCCATTTCTTCGATTACTCGGTGGGCTTGATGAATTGCATCTAAACTACGTTTTACGTAATGTAAGAATTCTTCCTGCATTTCTTCAGGAATACCAAATTGACGACCAATCATACGGCCTGCAATATCTTTGGCATAATTGGCAAGTTTATCTTGTTGCGTGACTAATTCTAAAAGATCAGTACGATCGATAGGTAAGAATAAACCACGTGGCAATTTCAACCGAATTTCGCGTTTTAAACTATCTGCCTCACGTTCGCATTGAGAAATTTCTAAGCGTTTTTCTTCCGCTTGTTCCCAATTCTTTGAGAAAGTCGTTTGAAAAAAAGGAATCAAAAGATCGCTACATTCGGTCACTTTTTCAGAGTGTTTTTGTAACGGCTTGAGAGGCGAATGGGCAAATAATCCGAGAATATTATTCATTGCCATAAGTGATTTACTCCAAACTAAGGGGTTAAAAATTCGTGCGCATATTACCTGATTTTTGTTGATAGTTAAAATTTTTCAAAAAAATTTGTAAGAAAAAAGGTTTATCTTCGACTAACTAAGTAACTGGGTAATATTTCCTAGTGTAGTAAGATAAGTAACTCAATACACTTTTCGCTTTAAAAGCGAGAAAATTTGAAAGGTAAAAAAATGAAGGATTGTAAGATGCAAGGTATCGGCAGTGGCGTAAGTTTATTGATTTTACGCTTTTTTCTTGCGTGGGAGTTTTTTGAAGCAGGATTAGAAAAATGGAATGGACAAAATTGGTTCGCTGAAATACAAGATCGTTTTCCTTTTCCATTTAATCTTATTCCAGCTGATATTAATTGGCACGTTGCAATGGGATCAGAATTAATTTTCCCATTTTTGCTGATATTTGGAGTGCTAACACGTTTTAGTGCATTAAGTTTAACGATTTTAATCTCTGTCGCGTGGTATAGCATTCACGCCGATTCAGGTTATAACGTATGTGATAATGGTTATAAATTACCATTAATTTATGTGGTGACTTTATTAATCTTAATTACACAGGGAGCGGGGAAACTCTCTTTAGACACGCTTATTAAGAAGGTTTATCCAACTAAAAGCTGGTTGAAATTTCTCTAATTATTTATTCAAAATTCAAACTCTAGGAGATTATTCAAATGAAAAAATTAGCAACATTAACAGCATTAGCAAGTGCATTAACGATGGCAGTAGCGACAGCAGTACAGGCTGAATCAAAGTCAAGCAATACTGATAATACAGCAACACCTTGTGTAGGCGATAAATGTGTCAAAACGAAAGCCGCAGAAGGTAAGTGTGGTGAAGGCAAATGCGGTGCAGATAAAGCTAAATCTGCTGAAGGTAAATGTGGCGAGGGTAAATGTGGTGCGAGCAAACCGAAAGCTGCTGAAGGCAAATGTGGCGAAGGTAAATGCGGTTCTAAATAAGAATAATAATTATGCTGGTGTAAGAATTTATGCCAGCTTTTATTAAAAAAGGAGTTAATTATGAAATTACAAGGTGCTGGATTAGGTTATCGTCGGAATTTAGCTGAGGATTTTTTACAACTTCCCCCAAACAACGCTATTCAATTTATTGAAGTCGCACCAGAAAATTGGAGTAAAATGGGTGGAATGGCTCGTTATCAATTTGATCAAGCAGCAGAAAGATTTCCATTAGCAGTACACGGTCTTTCACTTTCTTTAGGTGGGCAAGCACCACTTGATCGCAAATTACTCCGTAATACTAAAGCACTAATGAATCAATATAATTCATCTTTCTTTTCTGAACATTTAAGTTATTGTGAATGTGAAGGGCATTTATATGATTTATTACCTATGCCATTTACAGAAGAAGCTGTAAAACACGTTGCGCAACGAATACGTGATGTGCAAGATTTCTTAGGATTGCAAATTTCATTAGAAAATACTTCTTATTATTTGCATTCTCCAACTAGTACAATGAATGAAGTGGAATTTTTAAATGCTATTGCACAAGAGGCTAATTGTGGCATTCATTTAGATGTGAATAATATTTATGTTAATGGTGTTAATCACGGATTGCTTGATCCTTATGTCTTTTTAGATCAAGTGGATGTTAAACGTGTTAATTACATTCATATTGCAGGGCACGATGAAGAACATTCTGCTGCACAAGTTGTGGAGAATTCAGCAGATGAATCATTTAATAAAGTAAAAGGAGCATATCGCCATTTACCTGAATTATTAATTGATACACACGGTGAAGCTGTAAAAGGCACTGTATGGGATTTACTCGAATATGCCTATCAACGACTACCTACGATTCCCCCAACATTATTGGAACGTGATTTCAACTTCCCACCATTTGCAGAACTTTACGCCGAAGTTGAGCATATTGCACAATTACAGCAAAAATACGCTCACACAGAGGTAATGTCTTATGCAGCCTAAGTCATTACTGAAAGAAACTCAGCAAGCACTGGCAAATGCTATTCGGTTAGGTAATGCAGATCCTTTAAATGGTTATGCTGCAAACCGTTTAGCGGTATATACACGTTTAGTTCGTAATAATGCTTTTGGTTTTATTGATCGTTGTTTTGTTGAAGCACCATTGCATATTGAGCCAGAGTATTGGAAAAATGCTAAAGAAAATTTTGTGCAAAATGGTAATGCCCATTCTCCTTATTTCCAAGATATTGCAGGAGAATTTCTCTTGTTTTGTCAAGAAAAAGAGATATTTGATACAAATATATTGGCATTGATGGATTTTGAAAATACACAATTACTCGCAGAAGTTTCTTTAGCCAAAGTGCCTGAAAAATTTGAGTGGAATAGACATAGCGTAATGCAATTATCTGGCGCAGCTTATTTAAAAAGTTATGACGTTGATTTTTTATCAAGTGACTTTAAACAATTTGATGACACGCCAATTCAAGCTATTATATGGCGTGATAGTGATTTTAGTATTCAGCAACAAATCCTTTCAGAGTTAGATTACTGGTTGTTAAGTTATCTACAAGAACAACCAAATTCATTAGAAAATGTTTTGTCTGCACTTAATACAATGGTTGAAGACAGTACCTCAATAATCCCATTATTAGAGCAAGTATGGATGAAATGGGTTACATCTGAAGTAATTTACCCCGAACAAAGATAAAATTTTTGAAAATGCTGAGTAAGATGAAAATATTCATATTTTCATCTTACTTATTTTAATTGACATTTCACAATTATTGCTAATTTAGATTAGTAAATATTCACATTTTAATCTGGCTTTGTTATTTAAAATTATCAATATTATCCGATGAAATCTGTTTATGTTTTTCGGATTATTTTTTTATTTAAAAGTCGCAATATTTTAATCACAATAAATAAAAATTTGTTTGTAGATAAAGCCATCCAACATAACTCTCACGCATAATCCAACATCAATGAGAAGAATTTGGGGGAAGTGGGGAAGAAATGAGAAAGGAGAAATGAAGCGGAGTTACACATAGATAAAAAGAAAACCTAGAGACTTTTTTACAGTTACTAGGTTTATTTTTAGGATTGGGCGAATATATTAAACGGCCGTTTGGCAATTTCTTCTTTCTGCACACGTTTGACGATTTTGTAGATCCATTGCAACGATAAAGCATACTTCTTAGCAAGGGAGACGTGATTATTACTTGTAAATTCGTTGAAAATCTGCTTTTCACGTTTGCAGGCGAAAAGCGATATTGATTTCGGCATATACACATTCAAGGCATCCTAGTTGTAGCATGACTTACGTGATATCAAGCAAGCCAAAGGTATTAACTTGTCCGTTGATTTTTGGGAACAATTGTCAGAGAAGTTCAGAAATTCGACCGCTATATGGTTTGTTAATGCTGCTTGCTTTAACCATTGTAAGTACGATGCAAGTGGTAGGCGTTATTTTGGTGGTGGTAATGTTAATTGCGTCAAGAATTACCGCACTTACGCTCACAAATCTTTTGATAAAATGTTATGGATTGCTATTATAAGTTCAATTATATCAAGCCTAATTGGTGTAATATTGAGCTATCATTTTGATGCCTCAACAGGTGCTTGTATTATTCTTCTGCAAGCCGCATTTTTTGTTATAGCATTAGCTTATAGCAAGATTAGAACAAGATAATTTTTCTACCCCCTCTTTCTCAAAGAGGAGCACAACCTGATAACATCATTTACATTCTAACCCGAGGACATCGTTTACATTTTTCCCGTAAACTCATCATCAAAATACCTAATCCACTGGAGATTGATGATGCCTTGGATAGAGACCGATGCGATGCAACAGCGTGTACTTTTCTTAAAAGCGTGGCTAAGCCAACGCTATACTAAAACTGAACTGTGTCAGCAGTTTAATATTAGCCGTCCAACGGCAGATAAATGGATTAAACGCCACCAACAGCTTGGCTTTGAGGGCTAAACCTCATCATAGCCCTAATGCCACGCCATAATGGATTTATGACTGGCTTATCAGTGAGAAACTTAAACGTCCTCACTGGGGGTGCCAAAAAGCTTTTAGATAGCTTTACTCAGCAATCAGAAGTTTTGCTATTCGCTAACTATTACGGATAATTTCAGTCGCTTTTTATTTTGCTGTAAGGGGTTGCCGAATACAAAATCAGTGCCTGTTATTGCTGAGTTTGAACGTCTTTTTGAGTAATTTGGTCTGCCGTATTCGATTCGTACCGATAACGGCTCACCTTTTGCATCGCAAGCATTAGTGGAATCAGTGAACTTTCTAAATGGTGGATTGGCTTAGGTATTCGTCCTGAACGAATTCAGCTATCACACCCAGAGCAAAACGGACGACACGAGCGAATGCACTGTAGCTTAAAAGCGGCGCTTCAACCTCAAAATAGCTTTGAAGCTCAACAGATATTATTCAACCAATTCTTACGAGAATACAATGAAGAACGTTCACACGAAGGCGTTTGACATATTTATTATCGCTTTTATTTACTGGGCAGTTTTGATGCCAAGGAAATTAAATTTGCCACACTGTGGCATAAATAAGCTAATGAATGTAAACGATGCCTTAGGGAAGATGCAAACTATGTTTGGGTTGTGTATTCCATGCCGTGGTTAGTAATGTTTTGTCAACCAACTTCGACAGTGGCAATCTTGCTGAATCGTTTTCTTCTCACGCGCTACGGGTGTGTTCCGCTCTAATTTGACCGCTTATTTGTACCGCCAAAATTTCTTGGCTACTCCTCGATGCATTTATCGCACCGACTATATCATATTCTTTGCGATATATCTGCGACTTGGGTCATTTTTCGATAGGATGGTAAATGGATGTTTATCATACTACGTAATTTGTAATCCAATCGCCGTCTGAACTCATACCAAGATTGGTCTAATATCGCTCGGTTCAAACTTGATTTCTATTTCACGTTTTTGCCGTGTTTTTCCGCTGTGCCTTTGGCTGATTTAGACATATTCTCTACCTGTAAATCTTCAACATAAATCATCGCGTGTTTTTTTGCTGATTCGGTGTGGGGTTTGATGCAAGTCGTTTTTTTGTGGGTATTGGTGATTTTGTGGTGCAATTTGGTGATTTTAGCCTTTAATTTCTGCCAGTTTTGGCTAAAATCTCTGCCATAAAAGGCAGAGTTTTACGGCGGGAGGCTGATAAACTGTCAGCGCGCGGGAGCGTTATAAATATAAAAGTGCGGTTG
>NZ_KV833410.1:0-221 GCF_001837655.1 Haemophilus sp. HMSC071C11
AACGCCTGATGTAATCCTCTTATTCTCATATAGTTCGTGATATTGTAAATGAGCATCAAAAGCTCGTAGTTTTTTTAAATAGCTATGACCAAGATCGATTTGTGGTAGTAATTTTTCTAAACGCTGGATTTTCTTTAATTCTGAATCCCCTAAATTCAGAAAAGATGATAGAATAATATCAGCATATTCATATTCATTATTTTTAATTAATTGCATAAACG
>NZ_KV833411.1:0-28394 GCF_001837655.1 Haemophilus sp. HMSC071C11
AATAACAATATTGAAATTGTCAGTTTTGAAGTAGGGGCAGAGATTGAAGGTAAAAGGGGCGGTGGAGTTTATTTTAGTAGTATTCGTCAAGTAATTCCACACAGTTCTGGTGGAACTAGTGTGTATCATGTAGAAGTCGAGGAATTCGCTGTGACTGTTGATAGAAACGGTACAACAATACACATTGAAGAACTTGCTGGTCGTTTTGTAAAACGTATTGATATTCGATGAAGGAGTGATTAATGAAAGTCTATTTTTTAAAAGAAAATTTGAATAGTTATCAAATTTTCCCTATTCCGCAAAACTTAAATGATTTTGTGGAAATGGAAGTAGAAAACGAATCAGAGCTTGAGACTAAACAACTTATTTATTTTAAAAGTCAATACATTCTAGTTGATAGACAACCAACAGAATTACACAAATGGAACGGAAACAGCTGGATTGTCGATGAAAAAAAGAAAACTGAAATTAAGCGTGAACTCATTAAAAATCTAGTTGATAGCATTGATGATACAGCGGCGAACATCAGTTCTAGATGGATAAGGTTTGCCGAAGAGTATAAGGAGCGAGAAGCTGCCGCTATTGCCTTTAAAGAAGCAAATTTTGCTGGAGAAGTAAGCGTTTATATCAGCAGTTTTGCAACGGTTGCAGGTCTTGATAATCAGTCTGCGTCACTTTTGATTCTTCAGCAAGCAGAAAGATTACGTGCATTGCAACAACAATTAGCAGTGCAAAGAATGCGTAAGTATGAGTTAAAGCATGAGGCGTTGAGTGATGAAGAACTGAAAAACATTCATGACGATATTGTTTCAAAAATGCGACAACTAGCGGAGGCACAACAATGATAGGCACTAAAATCTATCTCGCATTATACAAAGGTAAAAAAACGGGTAAAAACCCGAACGCACTTTTGGCACGTTTGAGTGACTGGCTCACTCGTAAATTGACAAAAGGCGTGTATTCGCATTGTGAAATTGCAGTAATGAAAGAAGTATTTGTCAGTGGGCATCACTATGAAACAGAAGTGATGTACGAGTGTTATTCGTCTTCAATTCGAGACGGTGGCGTACGTTGCAAGCAAATTGATGTTTATGATAGAGAAAAATGGGATTTAATTCCGCTAGACGGTGTAACCGAAGCACAAATCAAAGCCTATTTTGACCGCACTTTGGGCTGTAAATACGACTGGTGGGGTGCTGTCGGGATTGTGCTCGGCATCAAACAAAAACGATCAAAATATTTTTGCAGTGAATGGTGTTTTAATTGCATTAAAAATAGCAATGAAGGCTGGCGGTTTAGTCCGAATCAGCTTGCTGTTGCTTTTACCACCGTAAGTAATAATTAAATAAATTTTCAACAAGAGGCTGCGAAATAAGCGGTCTTTTTTTTTTAGGAGAATATATGTCAATTCTAGGTTCTATGACGGATGCGGTGAATAAAACTAAAACACCGCAAGCCCCAACAATTTCCACTCAATCTCCGACAAAAGATACATCACAGACAATGGCAGGTAATGTCTCTAATTTATTAAATAGCAATTCACTTTTAATGAATAGCGCGGCTGCTAAAGGAGAACGTATGGCAGCTAATCGCGGCTTGCAAAATTCAACCATTGGTGTGGAATCTGCTCAACGTGCAATGCTTGATGCGGCAATACCAATTGCAAGCCAAGATACGCAAAATGCGTTTGCGGAAAAACAAACTCGCTTACAAGCTGATTTAAATTTCCAAAACCAAAGTAAGCTCAATCAGCAACAAAATCAATTCACCGCATCGCAGGCAGAATTAGAACGCGGTCATCAGCGTGGAATGGCGCAATTACAATCTGATTTAGCTTATAGCAATCAAAGTCGATTAAATCAGGCACAAAATCAATTCACTGCGTCTCAAGCCGCACTTGAACGGCAACAACAAAAAGATATGGCGAATTTGAATCATCAAAATGAGATGAAGAACTTAAATGCACAAGTGGCGGCGAACACTATTGGTAAATCCATTGATTTCACCATGCAAATCACCAATAACTTTGATGCGCAAATAGCCACGATCTTGAATAACTCGAATATGAAAGCTGAGGATAAAACAAAGGCTATTGAGCAGCTAAAAGCAAGTCGAGATTCAGAGATTCAATTTATGAGTAAGTTTATGCAGGGAATTCCGACCACGCAACAAAACTGGTCGTCATTTCCTAGCTTAGGTGTTCCGTCAATTCAAATTAGTTAAGAGGAGAAAGGTTATGGCGTTTTGGGATGGTGCATGGGATGCAATTAGTGGCGCTGGTAAATGGCTGGGGGAAACAGCTGGAAGTGCAATGGATTGGATGGACAACCATAAAGCAGCAAGTAATATTATCGGTAATGTTATTGCTGGTGCTGGTGGTTACTTTGCGCAAAAACAAGCTGGTAAAGATTTGATCAATCAGCAACGTGAGTTATTAAATCTGCAAGATCAGATGAAATCAAAATATTCAGCCGTACCAGATGCGGATTGGTCGTATAAAAGTTTGACAGTGGATGATTCTCCTGGATTGGCAAATGGCGGTATTTTGACTGAAATGAAGAAACGTTCTGAAACTAAAGGGGCTAACAATGGCAGAGTTGCATGATAGTTTTGGTGAGTCAATGGAAAAAGCTGGCTATGAGCGAGCTAGTGATTCTGATTCATCCTTTTCCGGTGGAGGTGGTTGGCGAGAAGATAACAGTAGTGATAGTTATCGTAGTACGTCAGATAGATGGAATGACCACAAATCTAGATACGGAAAAGACAAAGTCTATACTGATGCATTTAATGAGCGAAGAAATAACTCTAGTTGGAGCGGTGGTCATAGCGCAATTAGCCGAACAATTAGTGAAAAATATCATTCACTTTCTAATGGGCAAATGAGCGCCGCCGTTCCTGAAAAAGATCAGAAAACACTCACTGGCGGTTTGTTTGGAAAAAGTTACTCCAATGCGCCTTATTCTGAACGCACTCCTTCTATATTTGATAGAAACATACGTGGTTCAATGACATTAAATAACGGCGATGTATGGTCAAGCGATCCCCAATATTCATCCGTTCGAGAACGGGCGGACATCAATAGTTACGACCGTATTAAACGGGGCGAAGAATTGAACTTAATTGGTCGTGCTGTAGGAGGCGTTTTTAGTGGGGTGGGCGGGGCAGCAACAACGCCAGTTGGCAAAATTGCTGAAAGTGCGGCAAATTTTGGGCTTTCCCACGTTGGGGATTTATCTCGACAATTCAAAAGCAACCAAGAGCAAGCGTATTATGATAGCCTCACTCCAGAGGGGAAAGCGTATTACGATACAAGAGTAGATTTCATCAATAAGTCCTATAAGAATGCTCGGGAAAAATATGAAACGAACGATAAATGGATTGATAGAGGTATTACAGCTGCACAAGTCGGTTTATCTGCTTTAGGGCCTCCTGGTGCAATGCTAGGGTCTGGGATTGGTTTATTAGGTAAAGCGATCAACAAAAAAGACACGATGACAAAATCATTACGTGATTTAACAGAGACGCTTAACTCTAACGCATTAAATAACCACATCGCACAACAAAATGAATTAGCTGAAAAAGAACGTCAAGCCTATAAGGAATTTATGGCTGGGCGTGATTTACGCAGTGACAATACACAACCAAAAGGCATACTGAACACTATGCATAATCGTATGCAAAATATAGATCCTGATAAACAGGTCAAAACGAGTGACGTTCCTAACCTAAGAAATTATTGGGCAAATATCATCGTATCATAGGAGAAATTCATGGGCATTTTAGATTCAATGACACAACAATCACAACCGCAGACAACAGAACAAAGTGCGGTCGAAAATCCACAGGGTTCACAACAACAGGGAAGTATGGCGCAGATGTATCAAATGTTGATGCAAAATTCCATTAATGCTATCGCAAATGTTGCGCAACAACGTATTCAAGAAAAAGGTCCCGAAGAAGGTATTGCCGATTTAGTCGCAAAAGCAATGATTTCAAATCTTCAGGCCGCGCAACAAAATGGAAAAACTATTCCGCCGCAAGTGATGATGCAAGTCGCTAAAGATTTAGCTATGCAATTATTACAGCAAGTTGGTGTGCCAGAAGAGCAAATTGATGATGTATTGATTGATATTTTAATGAATGCGCTTGAGCAATTTGGCGAAGCAACGCACGGTGCGTTACCTCAGGAAGAAGAACAGCAATACGTTGATATGATCAACAAAGTATCTGAAATGGAAAGCCAACGTCGTGCGCAAGTGCAAAACGGTCAATCAAAACCAATGCAACAAGGGGCATAATTTATGGGATGGGGTGGAATTTTAGGTGCGATGACACAAGGATTGGGAACTGGTATTGTCAAAAATGTTGAGCAAGGGTGGAAAGATGAAGAAACTCAAAAGTTGTTAGATTGGAAAACGGCAGAAGCCGACAAACAACGTGCTTTTGATAGTGAATTGCTTGATAAAAAATACAAGCACGAGTTTGAGCTTGAAGATCATAGAACCCGTAATGAAATTTCAGCGGCGGCTGCAAAAGCTCGAATTTCAGCACGTTATTCTCATGGTGGTGAATCAGAAGCGCAAAAAAATCTTCTTGGCGCAACTCAAACGCTTGGTATTTATGATAGCCAATTACATTCCTTGCAAGAAAAATTGTCCGCAACAGAAGATAAAGAGCAACAAAATGCGATTGCAGCAAGAATCAATGCTGTTTCTGCTGAACGCGAGAATTATCTTAAACGCCCTGATACAATCGCTGCATTTAAGGGGGCTGGCCAGATGGGACAAGCGCTTTATATGACTGGTGGTGGTAATATGGATTTGTACAATCCGAAACCAGTGGAGCGCGAAACGGTAGCTGAGGATGTTAAATCTTCTGTCGCTCCTCCTGTGCGCAATATGATTGATGTAAATAATCTCACTCCACAACAGGCGGCAGATATTGCAAGACAGAAAAGTGAAGATGCCGCTCGTTTGCAGTTTTCCAAAGCGTCAGCGGATGCTAAAGACTGGGCGCAAAAACGTACACAGTATCAATCATCAACTTTCATTCCGCGAACATTCTAAAAAGTGCGGTCAGATTTTCGCATTTCAATAAAAGCAAAAGGCGAGGTTTTAGCCCCGCCTTCTTTTGCTTGTTTAACAGTAAAGTTAATGTTTACTTGAATTAATTCTAACGCATCTAATCGTCCGTTACAGTTACAAAAGCGAAGTCTTTTTCCACAATTGCTTTTGCTCGCTCAAACTCTTCTATTCCCTGTTCATCAGAACAATTTTCAACAAAGTCTATAAAATCCTGATTATCAATTTTCACAATGTTGTTTGATTCGTCATATACAACTTCGCTTGAAAAATAAAGTTACCCCTGTTCTTTCCATTGTTTAGCTAATTCTTCTGATTGAAATACTTTTCTTGGATTCCCATCAAGGGAACAAAAATATAGGGTTTTCATAGATTCTCCTATGATTTTGCCTCACGCATTATTCTTACCAAGAAATTTAATACTTAGGGAATAGAACAGCCCGCGGCTCATTCACGGATCATTTTAAGTTATTATTTAGTTATATCGCCGTTAGTGAATTTCCTCTAAGGTATTGTTTTTATTGGTGTTGTTATGGCGATGTTATTTAAAATTTGGTGGAGCTGGGGGGAGTTGAACCCCCGTCCGAAATTACTCTACCTTCAGTACTACA
The DNA here is from genome assembly GCF_001837655.1 of Haemophilus sp. HMSC071C11. Taxonomy (NCBI): domain Bacteria; kingdom Pseudomonadati; phylum Pseudomonadota; class Gammaproteobacteria; order Pasteurellales; family Pasteurellaceae; genus Haemophilus; species Haemophilus sp. HMSC071C11. Next base: position 5,693 of record NZ_KV833411.1, read on the forward strand.
CGTTTAGTCTCGTCTTTAATTTCACTTAAGCATGCGGACAGACACGCTAAACTTAAGCTAGTTTGATTCAATTTAGTGCTTCGATCCTCAAACGGTGGCTTCCACACGATCTCGTTTTGGTTTGACTCCGCGTTATCCCCGTCTTACGAGCGGAAGCTGGAGCGCGAAGGCTAAATGCAGGTTATTAAGCTGCTAAAGCGTATTGTTCGTCGTTTGCGACTATTTTTTTGCGGTTTATTTACGAGGCCTACCGCACCTCGACGTGCACCTTGGGCTTCGCTAATCCCGTCGAATCCAGAATCAGCCCCAAAATTGCGTGTTAGTCTAGCAAAAAAAGAAAGCTAGGGAAAGTCGAGATTGATTGAATTTTTGTATGAAAGCTAGAATAACCTTAAATATTGTCTATTTATTATTGGCTTATTACCTTATTAACAATTCATCTCTAAATTGATTGGAGACGATCATTGATTTTTTATGGACGGGAGGCTTGATAATGGCGTTAATTAATTGGCATTATTTCACGCTTTATTTTTGATGATAGGAGCTATAGATTTGTAAATTATGGCAAAATTAAAGATATTTACGAATTCCTAAAAATATAACACAGCATATATGCTATAATTAGCTCCTAAACTTTTTGGAAAATGTTATCTTATTCTAGTATTTATCATCAATGATTTTATAAAATTTCTTGCATATTAAATTTTTATCACTATAATGTAGCACATATTTCGGACGCGGGGTGGAGCAGCTTGGTAGCTCGTCGGGCTCATAACCCGAAGGTCGTTGGTTCAAATCCAGCCCCCGCAACCAATAATAAGTTCAGTAAAAGAACCCCAGTTTTGGGGTTTTTTTCTATAAGAAATTTAGTAACTGGGCTTAGGTTCTTATGAACCTAACCCTTTTTTTATGCCTGAGATTTAATAAACTATCTTCTTACTATTACTAAAATAGAGGAGATAAGTATTGTTTAGAATAAGGTTTCATAAGGTTATGATATAGTGCGATGAATTGCACCTTATATAGGAGTAGAAATTGGCTACATTAGAACAAAATTTACAAGAAATGCTACAAGATGCAGTAGAAGATTTAGGCTGTGAATTGTGGGGGATTGAGTGTCAGCGCACGGGGCGTTTTATGACTGTGCGTTTATTTATAGATAAAGATAGTGGTGTGACGGTTGATGATTGTGCTGATGTAAGTCGTCAAGTGAGCGCAATTTTAGACGTGGAAGATCCAATTGCGGATAAATACAATCTAGAAGTGTCGTCACCAGGTTTAGATCGTCCGCTATTTACCTTGCCGCAATTTGAACGCTATATTGGGCAAGATATCGCTGTGCATTTGCGAATTCCAGTGATGGAACGCCGTAAATGGCAAGGTCAGTTAGAACGTATTGAAAAGGATATGATTACTTTAATCGTTGATGATCAAGAACAAATTTTAGTCTTCGGAAACATTCAAAAAGCGAATGTTGTTGCAAAATTTTAAAAGGAGAAAAAGAGAAATGAGTAAAGAAATTTTACTGGCGGCGGAAGCTGTATCCAATGAAAAATTATTACCACGTGAGAAAATTTTTGAAGCATTAGAGAGTGCGATTGCGATCTCTACTAAGAAGAAGTTTGAATATGAAACGGATATTCGCGTTTCAATTAATCCCAAAACAGGAGAATTTGATACTTTTCGCCGTTGGTTAGTCGTAGATGAAGTAAAAGTACCAACGAAGGAAATTACTTTGGAAGCGGCGCAATTTGATGATCCAAATTTGCAACTTGGAGAGTATGTGGAAGATCAAATTGAATCTATTGCATTTGACCGTATTGCAATGCAAACGGCACGTCAAGTTATTAGCACTAAAATTCGTGAAGCTGAACGTGCAAAAGTGGTTGAACAATTTCGTGAAGAAGAAGGAAAAATTGTAACAGGCACCGTAAAAAAAGTAAGTCGAGACAGTATTATTTTAGACCTTGGCAATAAAGCGGAAGCGATGATTGCACGTGAAGATATGTTACCACGTGAAAACTTCCGTCCGGGAGATCGTGTTCGTGGGGTGCTTTATAAAGTAAATCCTGAAGGCAAAACTGCACAATTATTTGTGACACGTTCTAAACCAGAAATGTTGATCGAATTATTCCGTATTGAAGTGCCTGAAATTGGCGAAGAAATGATTGAAATTCGTGGTGCAGCTCGTGATGCGGGTTCTCGTGCTAAAATCGCGGTAAAATCAAATGATAAACGTATCGATCCTGTTGGTGCTTGTGTAGGAATGCGTGGTGCGCGTGTTCAGGCAATTACGAATGAACTTGGCGGTGAGCGTGTAGATATCGTGCTTTGGGATGATAATCCAGCACAATTTGTGATCAATGCAATGGCACCTGCGGATGTTTCTTCTATTATCGTTGATGAAGATAATCATTCTATGGATATTGCTGTTGAAGCTGATAATCTTGCTCAAGCCATTGGTCGTAATGGTCAAAACGTGCGTTTAGCAACACAATTAACGGGTTGGACACTAAACGTAATGACGACTGATGAGTTAAATGCTAAGCATCAAGCAGAAGATAATAAAGTGTTAAATTTATTTATTAACGCATTAGAACTTGATGAAGAATTTGCACAAATCCTTGTAGAAGAAGGATTCACAAGTTTAGAAGAAATTGCTTATGTGCCAATGAATGAATTGACAGCAATTGATGGTTTGGAAGATGAAGATCTTGTTGAAGAGCTTCAAACTCGTGCTAAAAATGCGATTACAGCCGCAGCAGTAGCTGAAGAAGAAGCACTGAAAAAAGCGAATGTTGAAGATCGTTTATTGAATTTAGAGGGAATGAATCGTCACGTTGCAATCAAACTAGCAGAAAAACAAATTACCACCCTTGAAGAACTCGCAGAACAAGGCGTTGATGATTTAACTGATATTGAAGAATTAACCGCAGAACAGGCCGCAGATTTAATTATGGCTGCACGTAATATTTGTTGGTTTGGCGAAGAATAAGGAGAGCAGTAATGACTGAAGATGTTAAGGCTGATGCGCCAAAAAAATTAAGCATTCAACGCAGAACAAAAACAACAGTGAGCAGCACCACAACTGGCGGTAAAAGCAAAGAAGTACAAGTAGAAGTACGTAAAAAACGCACAGTAAAAACTGATATTGCTCAACAAGAAGAAGCAAAATTAAAAGCACAGCAAGAAGCGGAAGCGAAAAAAATTGCTGAACAAAAAGCAGCAGAAGAAAAAGCTCGTTTAGAAGCTGAAAAAGCGGCAACTAAGAAAGAAGCTGATGAAAAATCAAAAGCTGAAAAAGCGAAAGCAGAAACCGCTAAGCCAGCAAAAAGTGCGGTAGATTCTAAAGCTAAATTTGTTGATCCTGAAAAAGAGAAACGTAAAGCAGAAGAAGCTGAACTTCGTCGTAAAGCTGAAGAAGTGGCTCGTCAAAAAGCAGAAGAACAAGCTCGTCGTGCAGCAGAAGAAGCTAAACGTTATGCTGAAGCAGATGATTCAGACAATGAATCTTCTTCAGAAGACTATTCTGATTACAATTTAAGTTCAAGATATGCACTTGAAGCAGAAGATGAAGAAGATCGTCGTAATGAAAATCGTGGTCGAGGTAAAAATAAAGTAGCAAAAGCAAAAAAAGGCGGTCGTGACGATGAAAATAGCAAAAACTCGAAAAACGAGCGCGAATCTAATCGTAAAAATCAAAAAGATGCTAAGTTTGGTAAAGGTAAAAATGGAAAAAAAGGCACCGCACTTCAACAAGCCTTTACTAAACCAGTTCAAGTAGTAAAAGCAGATGTTGTGATTGGCGAAACCATTACCGTTGCAGAACTTGCGAACAAAATGTCGGTGAAAGCGACAGAAATCATTAAAGTGATGATGAAAATGGGTGAAATGGTCACCATCAACCAAGTTATCGATCAAGAAACCGCTCAATTAGTAGCGGAAGAACTTGGTCATAAAGTAATTCTTCGCAATGAAAATGAGCTTGAAGAAGCGGTATTAGGTGATCGCGATGTAAACGCGGAAAAAGTAACGCGTGCGCCAGTTGTAACTATTATGGGACACGTTGATCACGGTAAAACTTCTTTACTTGACTATATTCGTAAAGCGAAAGTTGCTGCAGGCGAAGCGGGTGGTATTACTCAACATATCGGTGCGTATCACGTAGAAATGGATGATGGCAAAATGATCACCTTCTTGGATACTCCAGGACACGCAGCGTTTACTTCTATGCGTGCACGTGGCGCAAAAGCAACAGATATCGTTGTTCTTGTTGTTGCGGCCGATGATGGTGTGATGCCTCAAACTATCGAAGCGATTCAACACGCAAAAGCAGCGGGTGCACCTTTAGTGGTTGCAGTAAATAAAATTGATAAACCAGAAGCAAATCCAGATCGTGTTGAGCAAGAATTATTACAACATGATGTCATTTCTGAGAAATTCGGTGGTGATGTGCAATTCGTTCCAGTATCGGCGAAGAAAGGTACTGGGGTTGATGATTTATTAGATGCAATCTTACTTCAATCTGAAGTGCTTGAATTGACTGCTGTAAAAGACGGCATGGCAAGTGGTGTAGTCATTGAATCTTACTTGGATAAAGGTCGTGGCCCTGTGGCAACTATCTTGGTTCAATCAGGTACACTACGTAAAGGTGACATCGTACTTTGTGGTTTTGAATATGGCCGTGCGCGCGCAATGCGTGATGAAAACGGGAAAGAAGTGGATGAAGCAGGTCCTTCAATTCCAGTTGAATTATTAGGTCTTTCAGGTGTGCCTGCAGCGGGTGATGAAGCAACCGTTGTACGTGATGAGAAAAAAGCACGTGAAGTGGCATTATATCGTCAAGGTAAATTCCGTGAAGTGAAATTAGCTCGTCAGCAAAAAGCTAAACTTGAAAATATGTTTAGCAATATGTCTGAAGGCGATGTGGCTGAATTGAACGTTATTGTGAAAGCGGATGTACAAGGCTCTGTAGAGGCGATTGTTCAAGCGTTAAATGAACTTTCTACCAATGAAGTAAAAGTTAAAGTTGTTGGTTCAGGTGTAGGTGGTATTACTGAAACTGATGCAACTTTAGCTACCGCATCTAATGCCATCATTGTTGGCTTTAATGTTCGAGCGGATGCAACAGCTCGTCGTGTCATTGAAGCTGAAAACATTGATTTACGTTACTACTCAATCATCTATGAATTGTTGAATGAAATTAAAGCAGCAATGAGCGGTATGTTAGAGCCTGAATTTAAACAAGAAATTATTGGTTTAGCTGAAGTTCGTGATGTATTCCGTCATCCGAAATTTGGTGCAATCGCAGGCTGTATGGTAACTGAGGGTGTAGTGAAACGTAACAACCCAATCCGTGTATTACGTGACAACGTCGTTATCTTTGAAGGGGAATTAGAATCTCTTCGCCGTTTCAAAGATGATGTATCTGAAGTTCGTAACGGTATGGAATGTGGTATCGGCGTGAAAAACTACAACGATGTAAAAGTTGGCGACCAAATCGAGGTGTTTGAAGTGGTTGAGGTTAAGCGTTCAATCTAACCTTTAACAAAATAAAGGGCGGTTAAAAATCATAGTGTTTTTAATCGCCCTTTTGTTATTAAATAAACCGCATCAAAATTATAAACCAGTTAAATCCTCAGCAATTTCTTCAGCTTGTTTAATCACATAAGTTACCGCTTCTTCCTGTTTATCAGGCGGGTATTTATATTTTTGTAAGGCACGTCGAACGAGTAATCTAATTCTTGCCCGCACCGCTTCTTTGTACTGCCAGTCGATTGTGACCGATTTTCTAAGTGTTTCCGTGATTTCTTTCGCCAGTTTAGAAAGCACTTCATCACCCATCAAATCTTTTGCACTTTGATTTTGAGATAGAGCTTCATAGAAGGCTAGTTCTTCCTTGGTTAATCCTAGTTTTTTCCCTAATGCTAAACGTTCTTGGAAATCTTGGCTCATTTTAAAGAGTTCGTCCAAAATCTCTACCACAGTCAAATTGTGATTGTGGTATTGATTCAATGCTTCCTTCAAACGCCGTTCAAAATCTTTTTGCAAGGTTAAGTTTGTGCCTGATTTAACTTTAATTTCACTTGCCAAATAACGCTCCATCGCGCTAACCCATAAATTTTTAGTTGGGCTATTTTTTACAGTTTGTAAAAATTCCTCGGAAAGCAAACTGATTTGTGGTTGTGGTTTTTCTAGCAGATCGAATAAATCAATCACGCCTTCAGAATACACAGTTTGATTGACCAATTTTTTCAATAAAATCTGTCTTTCATTTGTGCCTGTGCCTTTTTGTTCACGTTTAGTTAAAATTGCCCGTACGGCATCATAAAAGGCGATTTCTTGGTTATACGGCTCAACTTCAGCCAATGTGCCGCACAGCATATAGCCTTTTTTTACCAAGCCTGCCGTTTTCAAAAAGGCTTTTTTGCGTGGCTCGGTTTCTTTTTTATTAAACCAATGCTGCTCGTGCGCTTTGCCATCAAACGATAATTGATCAAGGCTTAAAATATGGTTGGCGGCAAAACGAATCGCCATCAAAAGATCATTCGGATTATCTTTTTCTAAGGCAGCCTGAACATCAAAGGTTTTCCCCTCAACTGGCGTTGCAAACAGGCTGCGGATAACTTCTAAATGCTCTTTCATTTTAAAGAATACATCAATCACGCTATCAGCCAGTTTGCCCTTGCCTTGTGAGTTTGTATATTGCCGAGTGGCTTTTTCGAGCTCGTCAGCAATGCCTACATAATCCACAATCAAGCCGCCATTTTCTCGGCTTTTATTGCGGAATACACGGTTTACTCGTGCGATGGCTTGCATTAGGTTATGCCCTTTCATTGGCTTATCAAGATACATAGTGTTACAGCACGGTGCATCAAAGCCTGTCAGCCACATATCACGCACAATCACCACTTTCAGCGGATCGTTCGGGTCTTTAAAACGACGTTCTAACGTTTGCTTTTCCTGTTTACTGTAAACGTGTTTCTGCATTTCAGACGCATCGGAAGCAGAACCTGTCATCACAATTTTAATCGCCCCTTCGTTAATATTGTCCGAATGCCATTCAGGGTGCAGAGCGATGATCTGATTATACAAATCCACGCAAATCTGACGGCTGGAAACCACCATCATCGCTTTGCTGTCCACCACTTCATTGCGTTTTGCAAAATGTTGCACAAAATCGATCGCTAAATCATGCAATCGAGCTTCTGAGCCGAGCAATTTTTCTCGCAAGCGTAATTTCGGGTTTTCTTCGCCTTCCAGCAGTTCATCAATTTCTGCAAATAATTCATCGTGATTAGCATTCTCCGCTAGCTTGATTTGGCGTGCTTCATACACAATCGGCACGGTTGCGCCATCTTCCACCGCATCTTGCAAGTCATAAATGGACACATAACGACCGAACACATCTTGCGTGTCCTTATCTTCAAGGCTAATTGGCGTACCTGTAAAACCAATAAACGAGGCATTAGGTAAAGCATCACGCAAATGGCGAGCATAACCTGTCTGAAACTTGCCGTTATGCAGCTTTTGCGTAAAGCCATATTGGCTGCGGTGAGCCTCATCGCTGATCACAATAATATTGTTGCGCTCATTTAAAATAGGGAAGCGGCTTTCTTCCTCATTTAGGGCGAATTTCTGAATCGTAGTAAAAAACACGCCGCCGACTTCATTTTGTGCGAGCAGTTGGCGCAGTTGATCACGGTCTTCTACTTGCTGCGGTGTTTGTTTGATTAAATCTTTGCCTGAAGAAAAAGTTTGGAAAAGCTGACCATCTAAATCGTTGCGGTCGGTAACCACTACAATGGTAGGATTTTTCAATTCAGGCTGTGCAAGCAGTTTGCCTGCATAAAACAGCATCGAAATCGACTTACCCGAACCCTGCGTGTGCCACATCACACCGATGCGTTTATCGCCTTGCTCGCTTGTGGCAAAAATCGTGGATTCTACTGCTTCATTTACGCCGTAATATTGATGGTATGCCGCGATTTTTTTAATGGTTTTGCCAACGGAATCCCGTTCAAACAAGACGAAATAGCGGATATAGTCCAATAAATCCTCAGGCTGCATTAAGCCATTGAGCAGGCTTTGCAACTCATCGTCAAAATATAACCGCACGCTTTTATTTTTTTCATCGACCACTTTCCACGGCGTAAAGCGTTGAAAATCTGCCGAAAGCGAACCCAAACGGGCGGCAATGCCGTCTGAAATAATCAGGGCTTGGTTGTAAACAAACAGCTCGGCAATTTCATCTTTATAGGTTTCAAACTGATTAAACGCCTGCAATAAATCCGCCGATTCACGCAGCGGATTTTTGAGCTCAAATACCACCAAAGGCAGCCCATTTACAAAGCCGATAATATCGGGAATCCGTTTACCTCCTTTACGGCTGCGGATTTCCAGCTGATTGACGGCGACAAAGCGGTTGTTTTCCCCATGCTCAAAATCCACCAAACGCGCCATCTCGATTTTCTGCTCACCATCATCTTGATATTCTACCCGTACACCATCACGCAACAATTTATAAAACGTCTGATTACGCACAACCAAGTCGCCAATATCGCTTTTTGTCGCGGATTTCACCACAGAATCAACCGCACTTTCAGGCAGCTGCGGATTAAGTTTACGCACCGCCTCACGCAGTTGCTCAATAAAAACTACACCGCTCAAATTGCCACGGGAAAATTCGCCCTCATGAACAGGCAAATCTTTACCATAGCGATATTCCCAACCGAGGGATTGCAGGCGTTGAAGGGTGAGTTGTTCGATGTCGTTTTCGTTGAGCATTTTATTGTTCTCCATCATTTAATAATTCCAGCAAGGCTTCAATGCTTTCATCATGATCGCCATCATACCAAATTGGAAAAATATTGGATTTTGCTAATTCTTCTTTTTTGTTAATTCTGTTCACGTCCTTTTTAGGATCTGAAAATAAAAAAGCATAATGTCTAGGTAGATTTTCACTGCCTTTTTCTTGAACAATCTCGGCTAGCGCCTTAATTAAGCGATCAATAGTTAAACTACAACCGATAAATAATAGAGAACTTGAAAATAAGCTTTCTACACAATTTTTCAATTTACTAGTTTGGTCATTGTAGTGTTTATCGTAGTCATTTTTTGTTAGTATTCGATTTTGTGGTTTATCAAAAGTACCATGTATCTTTAATAAGAAATTTTGTTTATCAAGAAGTTTATTATAAAGGTCTTCTAGGTATAATCCATTTAGTTCATCAGAAAATGGGTAATCGCATTTTTGATAAACAGTACTAAGTATATTGTCATAATTTGTTGTAATAATAGGAGTATTATTAAAAAATTTTGGTAAAAGGCAAATTACACCATTTATTTCATTAAATAGATATTTTCTACCAAATATATTATCTAACTGCTCTTGTAAGTGTGAAGGACTACAGTCATCTAGATACTGAGCAGCTTCTTCAAATTCACCTTGCGATAAGAGATCTTCAAAATAGAAACGATCAGTTCTAGTTTCTTGTTGAACACTACGAAGAAATTCGCTCCAAGAAGGTAAACCTGTAGACATGGACATCCCAGCTCCAATAAAGGGGATAATCTTTTTCTCTTTGAAGAGTTCTTTTAATCGAATAAATCGATTTCGATTATCTGAAGTAATATCCAATATTCTATTGGCTTCATTTAAGTTTCTTTGTTTTCTTTCTGTTTTCCAAAATTCAAAAACGTCTTTATATGCTTCAGGATCAAGAGTATATAAAATTTCATGTCGGAAAAAACTGTTTCCGCTGATAATAATTTCGCCTTCAGAGTTTAGTTCCTCAATGAAAAGTCGTTCTAAATAATCGGTAGTTCTATCCATTGAGTTCACCATTTAACAATCTAGGTAATAATAAATCTCTTGTGTTTTGAAGATTGAAATTTTCCAGCCTGTTAAAAATAATTTTTTCTAAAATATTTTCTAATGTTTTATTTGCTAATAATTCGTCATTTGGCACTATGCATTTTGCAGCAGATAAATGCTCACGTTTAATATGCCCCATTGTCACTGCTTTGTCATAAGCAATACGCTGAAATTCGGTTAAATGATGTTTGGTATAAAAATAATAGAACCATTTAGGATATTCTTTGGATGAGACTTTGAATAAATGTTGGTTTAAAGCAGCTTTACCTCCACACCAAATATCTACTAATAAACTACCAGACCAAGAAAAAATGACATCACCATTATCAATAATGCATTCAAGCTTAATATTTGCTTTTGCTTTTTCATCGCCATCTGCATAACCTTGTCTCAATTGGGCAATTTTTACAACAGGTAAAAATGGTTCGTCATCTTCAGGGCGGAATTTTTGCAATGCTAAACCATTCTGATAATTTGCAATTTCATCTAAGGCTTTAACCTCCCACCCCTTCGGCACTTCAACCCCATCAACCTCCACCATCTCACACGGAAACGCTTTGGCGGTTTCGGCTAGTTCGGCGTAGCGTTCAGGCTGTGTTTGTGAAAGTGCGGTCAGTTCTTCGGGTGTTTTTCCGCTGATTGCCTGGATGGCGGCAAGTTCTGCTTGTTCAAGGCTCAGGCCGTCTGAAAGGGCTTGAACTTTGGCACGCACTGGGTCGAAATCGACAAACCAGCTTTTAAACAGGGCTTGGGCGATTTGTTCCAAGGTTTGGTTGATTTGGGTGTTGAGTTGGATTTTTTGGTCAAGACTTCCTAAGATGTTGGCAATTTCTTTTTCTTTCTCAATTCCCAAATCTGAAATTAAAATGCTTGATAAATGGTTTCGATTTAATGTAGGAACACCTGTTCCTACATTAAAACTTGTGAAATCAATACTTTTTAATAAGTAATAAATAAATCTGGGATAATGTCCTTTGAAATCTTTTACATATAATGTTGTATTTAAAGGGAAAAAATCTTTTTCAATATATTGTCCACCACCAATACTTCCGCTTCTTCCAATTACAACTCCAGGTGCTTTAACTTTAATTTCATTGTGATAACCAGCAATCCCTGTTGAAGCAACAACGGGAACACTTCCTGAAATTCTTTTGTTACTTGGTAAATCAAATCCACGCTGTAAAGTTATAAATTCATTTAATGGAATTTTACTCATACCCCAATCCCCCTAAATTCTTCTTAATTTCTGCTTCCAATTCCGCACTTTTCGCAAATTGCTCCTTCAAAAGAGCGGTCAGATTTTGCATTTTTTCTGCAAATGGCACGCCGTCATCTTCTTGTTCTGCGGTGCCGACATAGCGCCCTGGTGTGAGGACGAAGTCGTTGTCTTTAATCTCTTCTAACGTAGCGGATTTACAGAAAGCGGCTTGGTCTTCATAGCCGTCTGATTTTTGCCAAGTGTGGAGGGTGTCGGCAATTTTGGCGATGTCGTCAGCGGTGAAATCACGCAATACGCGGTCTTTCATATAGCCGATTTGGCGGGCATCGATAAACAACACTTCGCCTTTGCGTTTTTTGTTGCGGTTTAAAAACCAAATACAGGCAGGGATTTGGGTGTTGGTGAAGAGCTGACCGGGCAGGGCAACCATACATTCCACCAAGTCGGCATTGATGATGGCTTTGCGGATTTCGCCTTCGTTGTTGGTTTGGCTGCTCATGGAGCCGTTGGCAAGCAATAATGCCATTTTGCCGTTGGGTGAGAGGTGGTAAATCATGTGTTGCAGCCAAGCGAAGTTGGCGTTGCCTTTGGGTGGTGTGCCGTATGCCCAACGTGGATCATCGGCAAGGGATTCGCTCCACCAATCGCTGATATTGAATGGCGGGTTTGCCATAATGAAATCCATCTTTTTGTCGATGTGTTGCGGCTGGGTGAAACTGTCGGCGTTGTGTTTGCCGAAGTCGTAATCAATGCCGCGAATCGCCATATTCATGGCGGCGAGCTTCCATGTGGTGGGGTTGAATTCTTGCCCGTAGATGGACACGTTGTTGATGTTGCCTTGATGGGCGGTAATAAAGCGTTCGGTTTGCACGAAAAAGCCGCCACTGCCCATAGCTGGGTCATACACGCGGCCGGAGTATGGCTCGAGCATTTCGACAATCAGGGAAACGATGGATTTCGGCGTGAAATATTGCCCGCCGCGTTTGCCTTCGGCTTGGGCAAAGCGACCGAGGAAGTATTCGTAAACATGGCCGAGTATGTCTTTTGCACCTAAATGTACGGGCTCGCCGTTGTAAGTCGGGCGGGTAAAGTTAGTATCGGAGAAGAGGATAATCAGCCCGCGCAGGGTGTCTTCGTTTACGGCATAGCCGCTGATGCGTTGGAGGACGCCTTTGAGTTTTTCGTTGTCTTTTTCAATGGCATCAAAGGCATCATCAATCAGTTTTGCCACGCCTGAGAATTTACCACCCCAAGGTAATTCTGCACCAGTGTTGAGAATAGAGACTTCTTGTAAGGCTTGCCAACGTGCAGAAGCGGGCACCCAAAATACGTTATCCGCGGTGTAATAATCACGGTTTTCTAGTTCTGCGGTTAAAGCTTCTTGATATTCTTCTTCAGTATCAAAAAAAGTGCGGTCAAGATAGAGGGGATTTTCAGCATCAGAAAGTTCTGCCTGAATTTTTTCCTGTTGATGAGTGAAATTATCAGAAATGTATTTTAAGAAGATGAGACCAAGAACGATATGTTTATAGTTGGCGGCATCAAGTTGTTGGCGGAGTTTATCCGCAGATGACCAAAGTTTTTCGTCTAAATCGTTTAAAAATGCTTGTTGTAATGTGTGATTTTCATCGACAATCTTGGTGTCTCGTCTCGCTTGCATAAATTATGCCCTCTGTAAAGTGATTTTTATCGGAAGTTTGAATATTCAAACAAATTATCAGGTGTCATTCTATCGAAAAACAGTATCGGGTTGAAAGGGATTTTTGCGTGCTAAATTCAATGATTTCCAGTAGAATGAGGTGCTTTTATAAATAAGGAATAACTATGGCAAGAGAATTTAAACGTAGCGATCGCGTCGCTCAAGAAATACAAAAAGAAATAGCAGTCATTTTACAACGCGAAGTGAAAGATCCCCGTATTGGGATGGTGACGGTTTCTGATGTGGAAGTGTCGAGCGATTTATCTTACGCAAAAATCTTTGTGACTTTTTTATTCGATCACGATGAAACGGCAATTGAGCAAGGCATGAAAGGCTTAGAAAAAGCATCGCCTTATATTCGTTCATTACTAGGCAAAGCGATGCGTTTACGTATCGTGCCAGAGATTCGCTTTATTTATGATCAATCCTTAGTGGAAGGGATGCGTATGTCAAATCTTGTGACAAATGTTGTGCGTGAAGATGAGAAAAAACACGTTGAGGAAAGCAACTAATGTCTAGACCTCGTAAACGCTGGCGTGATGTTGATGGTGTGTTTTTGTTGGATAAACCACAAGGCATGTCATCAAATGACATTATGCAAAAGGTGAAGCGTTTATTTCAAGCGAATAAAGCAGGGCATACAGGTGCGCTCGATCCGTTGGCTACGGGAATGTTGCCAATTTGCTTGGGTGAAGCAACTAAGTTTTCACAATTTTTGCTTGATGCCGATAAGCGTTATCTTGTTACGGCAAAATTAGGCGAACGTACCGATACTTCCGATGCGGAAGGGCAAGTCGTGGAAACTCGTGAAGTTCATGTTGAAACTCCGCAAATTTTGACCGCACTTGAACAATTTCGTGGCGATATTTTGCAAGTGCCGACCATGTTTTCCGCACTAAAACATAACGGTAAACCGCTTTATGAATATGCGCGTCAAGGTATTACGGTTGAGCGTGAGGCACGTCCAATTACGATTTTTGAACTTAATTTTATTGAATATCACGCACCTTTTTTAACCTTAGAAGTACATTGTTCAAAAGGCACTTATATTCGCACCTTAGTCGATGATTTGGGTGAAGTGCTAGGTTGTGGCGCACATGTGACAATGTTACGCCGTACAGCCGTAGCGGATTACCCCGTAGCAGAAATGATACCAATCAATGAGTTACAACTGCTCGCTGAAAGTTTTCCATTAAGTGAATTAGATCGTCTATTACTGCCAACCGATACCGCAGTAAGTAAATTGCCCGCTTTGCATTTGGATGTAGAGCAGAGTAAAGCCATTGGTTTTGGTCAGCGAGTGAAATTTGCTAATGAACAGCAATTAGGTGGCCAAGTGCGGTTATTTTCAGCGGAGAATTTATTCTTAGGCGTGGCATTAATCGACGGGAATATTATTCGCCCACAACGGTTAATTACACAATCTGCATAACTTCATTGCCTTTCTTATAAAATTCTAGTAATCTCATCTGTAATTAATTTTTTACAATATATGTAAACTAAATTTTGCAGGTGGGTTTTATGGAAGTCCTTAAAGATTTACGTTCTGAAATTGATTCGCTTGATCGCGAACTTATCCAACTTTTTGCTAAACGTCTTGAGTTGGTTTCTCAAGTCGGTAAAGTGAAACATCAACATGGATTACCTATTTATGCGCCAGAGCGTGAAATAGCAATGCTCCAAGCACGTCGTTTAGAGGCTGAAAAAGCAGGCATTTCAGCCGATTTAATTGAAGATGTTCTACGCCGTTTTATGCGTGAATCCTATGCCAATGAAAACCAATTTGGTTTTAAAACTATCAATTCTGATATTCACAAAATTGTTATCGTGGGCGGTTATGGTAAATTAGGTGGCTTATTTGCCCGTTATTTACGTGCATCTGGCTATCCAATTTCTATTTTAGATCGCGAAGATTGGGCGGTGGCTGAAAGTATTTTAGCGAATGCTGATGTCGTGATCGTTTCCGTCCCCATCAATATTACTTTGGAAACGATTGAGCGACTAAAACCTTATTTAACAGAAAATATGTTGCTTGCAGATTTAACTTCTGTTAAGCGTGAACCGCTAGCGAAAATGCTTGAAGTTCATTCTGGTGCAGTTTTAGGTTTACATCCAATGTTTGGTGCAGACATTGCAAGTATGGCAAAACAAGTGGTTGTACGTTGTGATGGACGTTTTCCTGAACGTTATGAATGGTTACTTGAGCAAATTCAAATTTGGGGCGCAAAAATTTATCAAACCAATGCCACAGAACACGATCACAATATGACTTATATACAAGCCTTGCGCCATTTTTCGACTTTTGCGAATGGTTTACACCTTTCCAAACAGCCCATTAATCTCGCTAATTTATTGGCGCTTTCTTCTCCTATTTATCGCTTAGAACTTGCGATGATCGGTCGCTTATTTGCGCAAGATGCAGAGCTTTACGCAGATATTATTATGGATAAGCCAGAAAATTTAGCGGTAATTGAAACGCTAAAACAAACTTACGACGAAGCCTTAACTTTCTTTGAAAAGAATGATCGTCAAGGTTTTATTGATGCTTTCCACAAGGTGCGTGACTGGTTTGGCGATTATTCTGAACAATTCTTAAAAGAAAGCCGTCAGCTATTACAGCAGGCAAATGATTTGAAACAAGGGTAGAGAAAAGTGCGGTGAAATTTCACCGCAGTTTTTTACTGTCTCGCCAATCTTAAATTTTCAGGTAAATTCTCAAAATTAGAGCGGAATGGATTAATGTCTAATCCGCCACGACGAGTATAGCGTGCGTAAACGGTGAGTTTTTCTGGTTTTGCGTAGTGCATTAAATCGCAAAAAATACGTTCGACACATTGTTCGTGGAATTCATTATGCTGACGGAACGATATAACGTAACGCAATAATTTTTCGTGATTGATTTTTTTACCAACATAGTGAATATGCAAGGTGCCCCAGTCTGGCTGATTGGTAATGAGGCAGTTAGATTTCAATAAATGGCTGACTAATTTTTCTTCGACAATTTCATCCGATACGCAATCTTTCAGCCAATTAGCGTTAAATTCGTAGCTAGTAATTTCAATATCTTGTTCATCAATGCAATCGCCTTGTAAATGCTCAATTTTTTGAGCATCATAAACTGCCACTGGATTTAACCGCACTTTTACATCGCCTTGCGCACATTCGATTAAATCGCGTTGCATAGTTTGTTGAACGGCGTTGAAGTCGGTAAATTTGCTTTGGTTAAAGCTATTTAAATAAAGTTTAAAACTTTTTGATTCAATCAAATTTTGGCTTTGATAATCCAGATAAATATCTGCGATAGCCACTTGCGGTAAGCCTTTTTCGTTGAGCCACGAGATTTCATAAGCCGTCCAAATATCTGCACCGATAGTAAATGGTTGGTTTTGAGTAATGCCCAATCCATCACGATTTAAGGCGCGTGGCACAGGCTGTAATAAAGTGCGGTCATATTGAGAGGCGTATTCCGTTTTTTGACCGAGTTTTAAGGATTTTAAGCTGTTGTCTTGGTAATTCATTTATTTTTCCCTTATATGTTAAAAAATAATTTTGCCTTCCCTTGCTTGCGGGGGAAGGTGGCGCGAAGCGTCGGAAGGGGGTTAAGACTTTATCATTCCAACAGAGAGTTGAGGCATGGACTTAAATTACAAAAAATTCCACGATAGATTCGAAACTAATCGACAGGTATCGCATTTAAAATGAAAGGTATCAAAAATCGCATTTTTTAACGCCCAATTTGCACCACAAGAAGGGCAGCAACGGGATTTTTCAGATTCTAAAGATTGCCCACCTACACGATATAAATAATAGTAAGTCGGTATGCCAGTTTCTTTTTCTATTTCTTGAGCTAAATATCGTCCGTGTTTTGAAAGCGTACTTTGATGATCGGAAATTTCTGCCAAAGATTGTTGTTCTAATACCGCACCATTCATTTGTAGTTGATCGCAGGCTTGCCAATTTTCTTGCCATTTAATCAGATCTTGGCTTAAGTGCGGTTGATTTTTCAACTGTTTATACAAAGGGATGGGCGCGAAATTTTCTCCACTATGAATCGGCGAGCAACTTTGTAAATGGGTTGTGTAAAGCACTTGCCAAGTTGGCGATGTATTTTCAGCCGTTTGATCTGAATTGAAATCATCGCCCACAAGTTGAAAACCATCAAAAATTACACCGCACTTTTCGGCTTCTTGTAATGTGCGATTCACTTCTGCGTTATTATTTTGCGGGAAAAGACTATCTTGCTCTGGGCAAATGACACGCATAGCAAAGCCTTGTGCACCATCTTCTTCCGCTAAATATAAAGGAATTTCACGTCCGATAATTTGCCCGTTATACCGCCATTGATCGATCACTGCATTGAGTAAACGACTTTGTGATTCAATATTATTTTCGAGTGCAGTCAGGCGAAAATAGGTTTCGATTAAATACATAAATTTTTTAATTGCTGTCCGATTTGGTTTAAGCCGTTTAAACGCGTTTCACTTAAATGTTGTGAAATGCCGAGTTCGCTAAAAAATACAGTAATATCAAATGTATTCAATTCATCCGCTGTTTTGCCATTGATTTTATTGAATAAAATCCAAAGTAAGCCATTCATAATTCTGGCTTCGCTAAATCCGCTGAATTGAAAAGTGCGGTCATTTTTAGGCATAATTTGAAACCACATTTGTGCTTCGCAGCCAGTAATAGGCTGCATTTGAGCAAGTTCATCATCGCTTGGGCGAGGTAAATTTTTGCCTGCTTGAATAATCAGGCGATAGCGATCTTCCCAATTTTTAGCTTGTTTTAATTGTTCTATCATTGTAATAAATCCAATGCTTTATCTAAGGCGGTAAAAAATGTCTCTACATCTTTTTGCGTATTATAAGGGGCAAAAGAAAGACGCAATGTGGTGCGTTCGCCTAAGCGTGCTAAATAAGGCTGGGCACAATGTTCGCCCACACGAAGCGCAATATTTTGTTCGCTCAAAAGTGTAGAAAGATCGGAACAGTCAATGCCATCAAATACAAAGCAAACAACGGTGCTAGGTTGAGGGGAATCGAATAATCGGCAATTCTCGTAAGATTTTAACCGCACTTTGACGGATTCAGCCAAGGATATAGCGTGCTGTTCTGCTGCGGTAAAATCCCATTTTTGTAGCCAATTTAGTATGGCATTAAATCCAATAACCCCAGCAATATTGGGTGTGCCAGCTTCTAAACGATAAGGCAATTCGGCAAAAGTAATACGATTATTTGACACACGATCAACCATTTTTCCACCAAAAAAGAGCGGTTGAAGTTGAGAAAGTGCGGTTAATTTTCCTGTTAAAACGCCAAGTCCATTTGGGCCATAAATTTTATGGGCAGAAAATGCGAGAAAGTCTGCATCTAAATCTTGTAAATCAATTTTAATATGACTAATCGCTTGTGCAGCATCTACTAAAACCAACGCATGACTATGTTTTCTAATAAGTTGAATTAGTCGTTTAATCGGCTGTTCTGTGCCAGTGACATTTGAAACAAAATTCAGTGCAACGAGTTTTGTTTTTTCAGAAAGGGCTAAAATCAGTGCATTTTCATCAATTAGCCAATTATCTAAAATCGGTAAAACTCGAATTTTTGCACCGCACTTTTTCGCCGTTTCATGCCAAGTGACAAAATTAGCATGATGATCTGCTTGGCTAATCAGAATTTCATCTTCGGCGTTTAATTGCGGCATCAATCCATTTGCCACTAAGTTAATCGCGTGAGTTGTACCCGAAGTCCAAATAACAGTGCGTTTATCTTCCGCATTAACCCATTCTTTAACCTGTGTGCGAGCCTGTTCATATTGCGTAGTTTGGGCTGCATCATATTGGCTGCGATGCACCGAACCTGCCGAAGCATAAAATTCAGCGGTGCGATCAATTAACTCTTGAGGTTTCAACGCAGTGGCGGCGTTATCTAAATAAACAACCGCATCTTCACGTTGGAAATAGGGAAATTCTTGACGGAACGTTTGATAATCAAAAGCCATATTAATTTTTCTCTTGTCTGCGCCATTGACTTGGTTCAATCGGATTATTGTCTGCCCAAAGACCAATTCCTTTGGCTTGTGCATTTTCTTGCGCTTGAAGATAAATCGGATCATGGGAATATTGCTTATAAGCCCATGCCATACCCTGTTTAACCATTTCTAAATTAATATTTTGTTTTTGATAATAAACCACCGCTAAGGTGCGTTGATAGCGATCTTTTCCTTTTCGCGCAAGGCGAACATTTTTTTGATAAACCAGATCAGACAAGGTTTTTTTCGATTTTTGCCCAAAGGCTTGAGATTTTTCTGGCGCATCAATTTCGGCTAAACGAACTTTAATGGATTTATTGCCTTTAGTGAGGCAAGTGAGCGTATCGCCATCACTAATTTTAACCACACGACAAGTATTTTTTTCGCGAGAACAAGCAGAAAGTACGGTAAAAATAAGTAATAAACTCGTCAATAGTATTTTTCGATTTATCATTTTGCAAAGTTTTTGATCTAAGTCTGGTTATTTTACCGAAAAAATGGCTCAAGTTAGCAAAAAAAAGCGTAAAATAATTTTGAAATATTATGAAAATAGTTGAAAAGGTTGTATATGATTCAAAAATTATTTTTATTAGTTCGTTCGTTGGTCATTTTATCTATTATGTTATATCTCGGAAATCTTATTGCTTATTACATTCCATCAGGTGTTCCAGGAAGTATTTGGGGATTGTTATTGCTCTTTTTAGGTTTAACAACACGAGTGATTCATTTAAATTGGATTTATTTAGGCGCAAGTTTGCTAATTCGTTTTATGGCGGTGCTTTTTGTACCAGTGAGCGTGGGAATTATCAAATATTCTGATTTATTGATAGAGCAAATTAATATTTTGCTTGTTCCTAATATTGTGAGTACTTGTGTCACTTTACTTGTTATAGGATTTTTAGGTCATTATTTGTATCAGATGCAATCTTTTACACATAAACGCAAAAAAGTAATAAAACGTAGAGAAAATCAGGTAAAACAAGCGAATTAGTATGTTAGGAAAGTTTATATGCAGCAGTACATTATTTATCTTTATACATTTTTAACAATTTTTGGGTTTTGGCTCGCACTACAAATTAGCAAACGTTGGAAGTCAATGATTTTTAATACTTTTGTTTTAACAGTATTAATTTTGGCGGCGATTTTAGTGATAGGAAAGATTCCTTATGATGATTATATGGCAGGAAATGCACCTATTAATAATTTACTTGGTTTGAGTATCGTTGCTCTCGCATTGCCTCTTTATGAACAACTTCGCCAAATTGCCAAACAATGGAAAATTATTCTTTCAACGGTGGTTATAGCCTCTTTTTTGGCGATGTTAAGTGGCGGGCTTTTAGCATTTCTTTTAGGCGCAACGCCCGAAATGGTCGCTACGGTTTTACCTAAATCCATCACAATGCCTATTGCGATGGAAGTTTCCCGTCATTTAGGCGGCATTCCTGCCGTAACTGCAGTTGGTGTTGTGGTTGCAGGTTTGCAAGGATCGATATTTGGTTATCTTGTATTAAAAAAATTGGGTGTTAAACATCAAGAAGCTATTGGGCTTTCTGTTGGTTCGGTTTCTCACGCGCTCGGTACAGTAAGTTGTATGGAAACGAATCCAACAGCGGGAAGTTACAGTTCTATTTCTCTTGTGCTTTGTGGGATTATTAGTTCTATTCTCGCACCATTTGTATTTAAGCTGATTTATTTCTTTGTTTAAATATCAATAAAAATTCAACCGCACTTTATTCATTTTAGATTGTGTTTGTTATAGATAAAGTGCGGTTGTTTTTTGCGCTAAATGATTAGATAATGCAGAAAAACGAAATAAAACAAAGCGATATGAAACCACTTATCATTGATTCTTCTTGGACAGAACGTTTTCTTCCTGATCCTCCACGCGAAAAAGATAATCGTCCACCATTTCGTCGTGATCGTGGGCGAATTTTACATTCTGCTGCTTTTCGTTGCTTACAGGCGAAAACTCAAATTCACGCAATTGGCGAAAATGATTTTTATCGCACTCGCTTAACCCATTCTTTAGAAGTCGCTCAGATTGGCAGTAGTCTCGTTGCACAACTTAAATTTTTAGAAACCTTTGAAAGCCTTTCGCAAACATTAAATATTGATAAAAACGAGTTGCAAAAACAATTAAAACCTTTATTGCCGAGTAACGATCTTATTGAGAGTTTGTGTTTTGCTCATGATATTGGGCATCCGCCTTTTGGGCATGGTGGCGAAACGGCATTAAATTATATGATGGCAGAGCAGGGCGGTTTTGAAGGCAATGCGCAAACCTTTAGAATTTTAACGAAACTTGAGCCTTATACTGAAAATGCAGGGATGAATCTAACGCGTAGAACACTATTGGGTGTCGTGAAATATCCTGCGTTGTTAGATGTGGCTTCGCCTCAATATGCAGAACTTAATTTTTCTCGCAATATTGATCCTCGTTTTGTGCGTATTCACGATTGGATTCCAGGAAAAGGCATTTTCCGTGATGATTTAAAAATGTTTAATTGGTTGCTGGAAAATCTTTCTGAAAATGACCGCACTTTATTCTGTCAATTTAAAAAAGTGCGGGAAAATCCTGCGGAATTTTTACAGACGAGCTTTAAATCTTTGGATTGCAGCATTATGGAATTGGCAGATGATATTGCCTATGGCGTACATGATTTAGAAGATGCCATTGTGACTGGCGTGGTAAATCCTCATCAATGGCAAGCGGCACATTCCGCATTGAAACAAATTCCTTCAGCTTGGTTGCAAGAAAATATTGATTCAATTAGCCAACGACTTTTCTCTGATAAACATTTTGAACGAAAACAAGCCATTGGTGCATTGGTGAACTTTTTTATTACTAATGTGCGGTGGAAATTAACGGCAAATTTTGATGAACCTTTGTTACGTTATAACGCAGAGTTGTCACCTGAAGTGATTATTGCACTTGGTGTATTTAAAAAATTTGTTTGGGATTATGTTATTCGCAATGTGGATACTCAACGAATCGAATATAAAGGGCAGAGAATGCTAACAGAAATGTTCCAAATTTTTGAATCTGATCCAGAGCGTTTATTACCGAGAAATACTGCAAATCGTTGGCGTAATGCCCCTGAAGAAAGGAAGAAGCGGATTATTTGCGATTATATTGCAGGTATGTCGGATGCACACGCATTGCGGGTATATCAACAAGTTTGATTTAAGAGAGAATCCCATCGAATTGATGGGATTTTTTATGCAAACCGTATAGAATAGTGCGGTTAATTTTCACTGAATTTTTATGGGGCAGTTGTGGCATTAATTAGTTTAACCAATGGATATCTTTCCTTTAGCGATGTGCCTTTGTTAGATCACGCAGAACTACATATTGAACCGAATGAACGTGTTTGTTTAGTTGGGCGTAACGGCGCAGGTAAATCAACTTTATTGAAAATCATCGCAGGCGATGTGCTTATGGATGATGGCAAAATCCAATACGAAAAAGATCTTGTGGTTTCTCGTTTAGAACAAGACCCACCGCGTAATGCACAAGGCAATATTTTTGATTATGTCGCAGAAGGTGTAGGGCATTTAACGGATTTATTGAAAGAATATCATCATATTTCTGTTCAATTGGAAGAAAATTACAGTGATCAAATTTTAAGTCAATTAGAGCAAGTTCAGGCTAAATTAGAACACGCTGATGGCTGGCGATTTGAAAATAAAATCAATGAAGTATTGTTAAAACTAGGTTTAAATCCAAACACAAAATTATCCGCACTTTCGGGCGGTTGGTTACGCAAAGCGGCACTAGCACGTGCATTGGTGTGCGATCCTGATGTGTTATTACTCGATGAACCAACTAACCACTTGGATGTGGAAGCTATTGAATGGCTGGAAAATTTCTTACTGGATT
>NZ_KV833412.1:0-24136 GCF_001837655.1 Haemophilus sp. HMSC071C11
TCTATGGAATATGATTTAAATGCACTTTATTTTTTACAAAAACATTATGGAGTAAATATTTATTGCATTTCGCCAGAAAGTCCTCTATGTAATTATTTTCCTTTATCACCACTGAATAACCCATTTACTTTTATTCCCGAAGAAAAGAAAAATTACACACAAGATATTTTAATTCCGCCGAAGTTTGTATATAAAAAAATTGGTATATATTCCAAACCAAGAATTTACCAAAATCTGATTTTTCGGTTGTTCTGGGATATATTACGTTTACCTAATGATATAAAACACGCCTTAAAATCAAGAAAATGGGATTAGATAACCTTATATCACACAACTAATGGACATAGCCCTAAATATGAGAGGTTATCTCACTCGCTACAACAATACTTTTTAGCAACAGGTTTTTTATTTTATTGAAAATCACCATTCTTACCACACAAAATAGTGATATAATTTTTTAGTCTCAATAATTAACAAGGAAATCATTATGGCCATTTTAGTGACAGGTGGCGCCGGTTATATCGGTTCTCACACAGTTGTAGAATTATTAAATGCTGGCAAAGAGGTGGTGGTATTAGATAATCTTTGCAATTCATCGCCAAAATCCCTTGAGCGTGTAAAACAAATTACAGGCAAAGAAGCAAAGTTTTATGAAGGCGATATTTTAGATCGTGCTTTGTTACAAAAAATTTTTGCAGAAAATGAGATTAACTCGGTTATTCACTTTGCAGGGTTAAAAGCCGTAGGGGAAAGTGTTCAAAAGCCGACAGAATATTACATGAACAATGTCGCTGGCACCCTTGTATTAATTCAAGAAATGAAAAAAGCGGGTGTTTGGAACTTTGTATTTAGCTCATCTGCAACGGTTTACGGCGATCCAAAAATTATTCCAATTACAGAGGATTGTGAGGTCGGCGGTACAACCAATCCTTATGGTACATCTAAATATATGGTTGAGCAGATTTTATGCGATACAGCAAAAGCGGAACCAAAATTTAGCATGACTATCTTGCGTTATTTTAATCCAGTTGGGGCGCATGAAAGTGGCTTGATTGGTGAAGATCCAAATGGTATTCCAAATAATTTATTACCTTATATTAGCCAAGTTGCTATCGGTAAATTAGCACAACTTTCTGTATTTGGTAGTGATTACGACACTCATGATGGAACAGGTGTGCGTGATTATATTCATGTAGTGGATTTAGCTGTGGGGCATTTAAAAGCGCTTCAACGTCATGAAAATGACGCTGGCTTACATATTTATAACCTTGGTACGGGCCATGGTTATTCCGTATTAGATATGGTAAAAGCCTTTGAAAAAGCCAACAATATTACAATTGCATATAAACTTGTAGAACGCCGCGCTGGCGATATTGCTACTTGCTATTCTGATCCTAGTTTAGCTGCAAAAGAGCTTGGTTGGGTGGCAGAACGTGGTCTTGAAAAAATGATGCAAGACACGTGGAACTGGCAGAAAAATAATCCAAAAGGGTATAGAGATTAATATTCTCTAATATTTGTTTTTCTTTTTTAGGAAGAAGAATGCTAAACATTAGGGGAATGATTAAAAATCCCCTAATTTTTACAAAAATCCTTTAATTGAAAGGCGAAATTTCTAAAATACAACTAAAATTAACCGCACTTTATGTCAAATTCCCTTTCTTCTCAAATTTTTACGCGCAAGATGTTAATTTGCGCCTTCACAGGTTTTAATTCTGGTTTGCCATTATTTGTATTGTCGCAAATGTTGCCTGTTTGGCTGACAGATAAACATCTTTCAATTGAGCTTATTGGTGCAGTAACGGGTGTGATGTTGCCTTATGGATTGAAATTTTTGTGGGCACCATTATTAGATCGTTATTTCCCGAGTTTTTTAGGGCGTCGTCGTAGCTGGATGTTGCTTTCACAAGTGGCATTATTGATTTTACTTTACATCATTAGCCTGTTTGATCCGCTCACACAACTGGGTACAGTAGCAAATATTGCGTTGCTTATCGCCTTTTTTTCAGCTACACAAGATATCGTGTTGGATGCGTATCGTCGTGAAATTTTGAGTGATCATGAATTAGGTTTAGGAAACACTATTCATATTAATGCTTATCGAATTGCGGGATTAATTCCAGGGGGATTATCGCTATATTTGGCGGCGATTTATCCTTGGGAAACCGTCTTTTTATGGACCGCACTTTGTATGTTAGCAGGCATCTTCATGACATTATTTTTAGCAAAAGAGCCGAAAATCAACGTGCAGCAAACTAATCAGCCGTTCTATCAAGCATTTTGGATTCCATTACAAGAATTTTTCCAGCGTAAGGGCGTCATTCAGGCTATCGGTTTTTTACTATTTTTGTTTTTGTATAAGTTCGGGGATTCTTTTGCCACAACGTTACAAACCAAATTTATTTATGACATGGGATTTAGCAAAGAGGATATTGCTATTGTTGTAAAAAGTAACGCACTTTGGTCAAGCATTTTATCTGGGCTTGCTGGTGGTATGATAATGCTAAAACTGGGTATTAACCGTGCATTGTGGCTATTTGGGCTTGTACAAATGGTAACAATTGGTGGGTTTATTTGGTTGTCTGCTTTCGGTCATTTTGATGTTATTACATCTGCCGAGTTATGGAAACTAGGTGTTGTGATTGCCGCAGAATATATCGGCGTTGGACTTGGTACCGCAGCTTTTGTGGCTTTTATGGCACGTGAGAGTAATCCTCTTTATACTGCAACACAGCTTGCACTTTTTACAAGCCTTTCAGCTTTGCCAAGTAAAGTTTTAGGTATACTTTCTGGTTATGTTGTGGGAGCAGTGGGGTATTATCAGTATTTTTGGTTTTGTTTATTTTTAGCGATTCCCGGCATGCTTTGTTTATTTTGGGTAGCACCTTTGAAGCAAGAAAATAATAAGACCAGCTCAGTATAAAAGTGCGGTAAAAATTATAAAAAATTTGACCGCACTATGCTTTATCAGTATCTTAATCACGTTTTGTATTAATGGAGATTTTTTATGAAAATTATTCTTTTAGGTGCACCGGGTGCAGGTAAAGGCACTCAAGCACAATTTATTATGAACAAATTTGGTATCCCGCAAATTTCAACTGGTGATATGTTCCGTGCTGCAATCAAAGCGGGGACTGAACTTGGCAAACAAGCTAAAGCATTAATGGATGAAGGTAAATTAGTGCCAGATGAATTAACCGTTGCCCTTGTAAAAGATCGTATTGCTCAAGCTGACTGCACAAATGGTTTCTTGTTAGATGGTTTCCCTCGTACTATTCCACAAGCGGATGCACTGAAAGATTCAGGTGTTAAAATTGACTTTGTTTTAGAATTTGATGTGCCAGACGAAGTGATTGTTGAACGTATGAGTGGCCGTCGCGTACACCAAGCGTCTGGCCGTTCTTACCACATCGTTTATAATCCACCAAAAGTGGAAGGTAAAGATGATGTAACAGGCGAAGATTTAATTATTCGTGCAGACGATAAACCAGAAACTGTATTAGATCGTTTAGCCGTATATCATAAACAAACTAGCCCATTAATTGATTATTACCAAGCAGAAGCGAAAGCGGGGAATACTCAATATTTCCGTTTAGACGGTACACAAAAAGTAGAAGAAGTTAGCCAAGAGTTAGATAAAATCTTAGGCTAAAAATAATCTAAAAATTAACCGCACTTTAGAAAATATAATTAATCTGCACCTTAAAGGCTGAATAAATCAGCGAATTAAAGTGCAGATTTTTTTATAAACTACCCAAATTTATAATAGGCTGAAAAAAGTGCGGTATTTTTTCAGCCTATTTTTAGAAAATCACTTCTCGTCTTTGAAGCCTGACTCAACGCCACTCATATCAGGTAATTGGTGTGCAATACCTTTGTGACAGTCGATACAAGTTTTACCTTCAGTTTTCATTTTTTGGTGCATACGTGCCGCCACAGAACGTTGATCATTGAAGTTCATACGATCTACATTATGGCAATTACGACATTCTTTAGAATCGTTAGCTTTCATACGCGCCCATTCATTTTGAGCCATTTCTAAACGATGCGCATTGAATTTTTCTAAGGTATCCACTTTTCCAGTATAGTGCGCATATACTTCTTTAGCTGCAATAATTTTACGTTTCATTTTTGCACCAAATTCGTGTGGTACGTGACAATCTGGACAACTTGCCCCCACACCAGTACGAGTTTGATAATGCACGCTATGTAAATATTCTGGATAAGCATCTTGCATATGGCAGCTTGCACAGAACTGTTCAGTGTTGGTTTTTTCTAAACCATAGTTAAAACCAACCCAAGAAAGAATACCGCCAATAGCCGATAAGATAATAATTGTACCTATCGCCATACGGCTTGGTTTTCTAAACCATTGCCAGAAACGCTTTAAGATATTTGGTTTTTTCTCAGACATATAGACCTCTTAAATTAGTTTCCGTAACCTTTCATCGGTTTGAAATCATTTGGAACAATAGGATCTACGTTTGCTTGAGAAACGTGACATTGTAAACAGAAATAACGACGTGGCGATGAACTTGAACCTACTTTTCCATCACGATCCATAAAGTGAGTTGGGCTGATTCGAGTTGCACCGCTCAAACGAGAATTTTCTGGGCTGTGGCAATTTAAACATTGATTTACATTTTTTGTCACTTGATAGTTTGCCACACTATGTGGAACCATTGGAGGCTGATTTACATAGTTCAATGCGGGTAATTCGCCTTGACGCGGTGCATTATGAAATGCGGGTGGAATATTTTCTGCCGCTTGAGTTAAATCTTTTCCCACTGCTGGTGCATCAGATGCCATCAGTGAGCCAGCAAAAAGTGCGGTAAATAATCCCGCTAAAATTTTAGATACCTGTTTAGTCATATTAATCACTCCCCTGAATGATCGAATCTGGTCGAAAATTTAAAAACTTTTTCAGCGCAAACGTCAATACAACGTCCGCAGCTGATGCAATCTTTGGAAAGCACTAGTAGGCTTTCGTCTTTTTTTCCGTGTAAAGGCGAACGTAACACTTGGGCTTCGGGACAAACATTGTAACAATCCATACAATTATCGCATTTAGCACGATCAATCACTTTAATACGGATTAAACTTTTTGCACCAATCACACCATAAGCAGCACCAATTGGGCAAAGATGTCCACACCAGCCGTGTTCAGCAATCAATAAATCAAAAAGAAAAATAACAAGTAATAACCAGCCTGTTGCACCAAAACCAAATACAAAGGCGCGACCAAGAGCAGCCACTGGATTAACCCACTCCCAAAGCAACATTCCGCTGACACTACTGCCTAGTAAAATAAGCACAAGAATACCATAACGTAAACCGCGCGAAATTTTTGCTGTTTGGCGAATGCCTAACTTACGGCGAAGCCACGCTGCACAGTCAGTCACAACATTTAGTGGGCATACCCAACCACAAAACACTTTACTACCAAGTACTGCGTAAAATAACACAATAATTGCAGCACCAATTAAAGTGAGAGCATCTGGTAAATGTCTTGCAGCCAAGCTTTCAGCGGTAATTAGAGGATCACTTAGTGGAATAGTATCGAGTAATAAACTACCACTATAATTACCTTTTAAAATCCACACGCCAAAATAAGGGCCACTCAAAAACATCGCAAGAATGCTAAGTTGGCTTAATCGACGCCAAAACAAAAAGCGGTTTGCATACCACCAGCCCCATTTTTCTCGAGCCTCTTTCCCTGCAAATTTTGGTGCATTTGCCATTATTTTCCGCCCCCTAAAATTGGTGCGAGCACGGGTTCTGCTGGTTCAGGAATTACAGTTGTCCCTTCTGGTGTTCGAGTTGGCAATGAAATCATATCTTTAGGTGCAAGAGAATGGCCAGCTTTCGCTTTTTCTTCCCAACCTAAACGATAATGTTTACCTAACATACCTTTTGCCAGATCCATTGGTAAAATCTTAATCGCTGCTTCTTCTAACACACAAGCTTGCTCACATTTTCCACATCCCGTGCAGGCATCAGAATGTACTGTTGGAATAAATAAGGCATGCTTATCAGAACGTGGATTATGTTGTGTTTCCAATGTAATCGCTTTATCGATTAATGGACAAACTCGATAACAAACATCACAACGTAATCCTTGATAATTTAAGCAAGTTTCGTGATCTAACAGTACTGACAGCCCCATACGCGATTCATTAATATCTGTTGCTTGACGATCTAATGCACCACTAGGACAGGCTTTTGCACAAGGAATATCAGGACACATTTCACAAGGTTTATCACGCGCAATAAAATACGGCGTTCCCGCTTCTACTGGCGATAATAAAGAGGCTAAATGCAGCATGTCATAAGGACAGGCTTGAACACATTGTCCGCAACGAATACAAGCGGCAGAAAACGCTTTCGCATCTTGCAAAGCAAATGGAGGGCGTAATGGCACACCTTCGCGCGCAAGACTTTGATTTTGCTGCAATCCCAACAAAATCCCAACGCCAGCTAAACCACCCGCAGTACGGGTTGCTTCTTTAAGAAATTTTCTACGTTCAGGATTAAGGGCGGGTTTCTTCATTTTCTTTTTAGATTTTAACCGCACTTTCATCTTCCTCTTTTATTGATGGGAGAAATAAAGTGCGGTTGATTTTTACATGGTTTTTACGCAGCCTTTTCCACTTTTACCGCACATTTTTTGAAGTCGGTTTCTTTTGAAATTGGGTCTGTCGCATCTAGTGTTAAGCTATTTGCAAGCTGACCTGCATCAAAGAAAGTGGTAAATACTAAGCCACGAGGTGGTTTATTACGTCCGCGAGTATCTAAATAAGAAATCATTTCGCCTCGACGAGATGAAATCTTAATTTTATCGCCATGACGTAAACCACGAGCTTGTGCATCTAATGGGTGCATCCATACTAAATTATTTGGAAATGCTCGATGCAATTCTGGTACACGGCGTGTCATTGTCCCCGTATGCCAATGTTCAAGAACACGACCTGTTGATAACCATAAATCGTATTCATTATCGGGTGACTCAGCTGGTGGTTCATAAGGCACCGCAAGAATAATCGCTTTCTTATCAGGATAACCGTAGAAAGCCACGCCTTCCCCTTCTTTAACATACGGATCATAGCCTTCACGGTAACGCCATAAGGTTTCTTTACCCTCCACAACTGGCCAACGTAAACCATGCGCTTTATGATACATATCAAATGGAGCTAAATCGTGACCGTGACCGCGACCAAATTCAGCGTATTCTTCAAATAAACCTTTGTGAACGTAGTAACCAAAATATTCTGATTCATCGTTTAATTGGCCTTCAGCAAGTTCGCTCAATGGGAATTTATCTACTTGACCATTTTTGAAAAGCACTTCATATAAAGTTTTACCTCTATATTCAGGCATTTGTGTAAGTAAGTCTTCTGTCCACATTTCATCCGTCGTGAAGTATTTTGCGAACTCCATTAATTGCCATAAGTCTGATTTTGCTTCGCCCGGTGCTTTGACTTGCTGACGCCAGAATTGGGTACGACGTTCTGCATTGCCGTAAGCCCCTTCTTTTTCCACCCACATTGCCGTTGGAAGAATTAAGTCAGCAGAAAGTGCGGATACAGTTGGGTAAGGATCTGAAACAATCACGAAGTTGCCTTCTTTACGCCAGCCTGGCAAACGCTCTTGATTAATGTTTGGTCCTGCTTGCATATTATTGTTACACATTTGCCATAACACATTCATTTCGCCATCATTCATTGCACGGTCTTGTGCAATTGTGTGTAACCCCACTTTTTCAGAAACCGTCCCCTTTGGTAATTTCCAAATACGTTCCGCTGTTTCACGGTGTTTAGGATTAGTTACCACTAAGTCGGCAGGTAAACGATGAGGGAATGAACCTACTTCACGCGCCGTACCACAAGCAGAAGGCTGACCAGTTAATGAAAATGGCCCACAACCTGGGATTGAAATTTTTCCAGTAAGTAAATGAATATTGTAGATTAATTGGTTTACCCACACACCACGTGTATGTTGGTTAAAGCCCATTGTCCAGTAGGAAACCACTTTCTTCGTTGGATCAGCATAAAGTTTCGCTAAAGTTTCTAACTGGACTTTATCTAACCCAGACATTTTCGATACTTTTTCCACTGTATATTCTGATACAAGTTGCTTTAATTCTTCAAAAGAAGAATCGTGCATTTTCCCAGCTGTTGCACGATTCGTGTCTTTTTCTAATGGATGCTCTGGACGTAAACCATAGCCAATATTCGTTTCTCCGCGTTTAAATTTGGTATGTTTATTAACAAAATCCCAATTAATCGCATTATTTTGAATAAGATAATTGATGATGTAGTTCATAATTGCCAAATCAGTTTGCGGTGTAAATATCAAACCGTGATCGGCAAGTTCAAAACTACGATGTTCGTAAGTAGAAAGCACAGTAACACGAACATCAGGATTAGAAATACGGCGATCAGTAATACGCGACCACAAAATTGGGTGCATTTCCGCCATATTTGAGCCCCAAAGAACAAAAGCATCTGCCTGTTCAATATCATCATAACAACCCATTGGTTCATCCATACCAAAAGTACGCATAAATGCAACCGCTGCAGATGCCATACAGTGACGCGCATTCGGGTCTACGTTGTTAGAACGAAAACCTGCTTTCCAAAGTTTGTTCTTCGCATAGCCTTCCCAAATGGTAGACTGACCAGAACTAAACATACCTACTGCATTTTGACCGTTCTTTTTGAACGCTTCTTTGAATTTTTCAGCCATTGTTTTGAACGCAAAATCCCAAGAAACTGGCGCAAAATCGCCGTTCTTATCAAATTTTCCGTTTGTCATACGTAAAAGCGGCTGCGTTAAACGGTCTTTACCGTACATAATTTTTGGCAAGAAGTAACCTTTAATACAGTTTAAACCACGGTTTACTTCTGCATCAGGATCGCCTTGAGATGCCACAACACGTCCATCTTTAGTACCAACTAATACTGCACAACCAGTACCACAGAAACGACATACTGCTTTATCCCATTTAATTTCGGATTCAGCCGCAACCACATTTTTGACTGGGATGGTTAGCCCCGCTGCCGTTGCGGCTGCCATAGCCGCATTGGCTTTCATAAAGTCTCGACGACTTAAATTCATCGCGTTTTCCCCCACGTTAAACGTTTGATTTTAAAATTATTTATTTTGTTCATCTTGCTCGTGATACACCAACGATACATTAATCACACCGTCGATATCTTTCACACTTTCCATTTTTTCAAGCAAGAGATGCTGATCGTTCGATTGCATTACCACCACAAATTTTCCAAGTTTTTCATCAAAAGTCGGAATTTCAGTATGCTCAATCGCTAAAAGTGCGGTTTGAATTGCTGATAATTTTTTTGGATTACCTTGCACGATCAATCCAACAACGTGCCAATCCCTCGCATTTTCTAATATTAAATTTGTATTATTCATTTTGTTTTAGATCGTTCATTGTTATTGCATTCACAGGGCAGCCTTGTACACAAGCCCCACAGCCATTACAAGCATCGAAATTAACTAAAGGTTGTGCTACGCCACCCATTTGTAATTTGAAACGAATCGCATTAGCTGGACAATTATCTTGGCAAGTTCGGCATTCAATACGGTGCAATGTTAAACAAGCTACGCCAATGTCGATTTTATGTGACCAAGGTAACTGGTCACGAGGATAAAAAATAGGCTGTTTACAGGCATCTACACATTTCCCACAAAAAGTACATTCGCCATTATCAAAGCGCACTTCAGGAAAACCAGCATCGTCCTTTACCAAAATATTGGTTTCACAGACAGAAAGACAGTCGCCACAGCGCGTACATTGTGCTACAAAAATAGAATTTTCCACAGACCAAGGCGGTCTAATACCCACAAAATTCTGTTTTTGATTATTTTCTAAACAGCTCAATGTTGAAAATTTACCGCGTAAAAATTGTCTGCGAGGTAAATTTTCAACGGTCATAATGTCTTTAAAATATTTCTGAATGCTTCTGTAGATGAAGGATTATGTGTTTACGATGAATGAATGAGAACAACCCAAAATAGGTAGTTTGTCAATTATTTGAACTTTATTTGTTATAGATCAAAAAATTTAAGGTTTAATGAATTTTGCAAGGGATTAAAACAAAACAGCATAGCAATTTTTGTTATGCTGCTTTCAATTTAGATTATTCAGCTTTTGCTGGATATTCCCACCAAATATCAAATAATTCGCTTACTTCAATTTGTTGCAAACCATTTGTTTCTAACCATTTTTTCACAGTTTCACGGTGGCTTTCATCGCATTTGCCAATTTTTTCTAGGCAAACTAAACCTTCCCAATGTAAATACCCGCTACCTTCATAAGCTAGACCATTTGGTTGGATCACTTCGTTAATAAAACGATCAACGATTTCATCTACAGTTTCAATCGCAGTGCCTTCTGCAAATTGGAAATTTACAAGAAAACCCAGTTCTTGAAATTCCGCAAGATGAAGTTTTTTGCGTTGGCGTTGATTGTAAGATTTAGACATTTTATTTCTCCTATTAAGGTTATATTCAAACGTGTATTTTATATTAAATTCATAAATTAGGTATTGGGTTTAGTTAAAATCCGCTTATTTCTTCACAAAATATAAATCCCAAACACCATGTCCAAGTTTGTAACCTCTGGCTTCAAATTTAGTTAAAGGTCTAAAATCTGGTCTTGGAATATAATCGCCATTTTTCGAGGTGTTCACTAAATCGGTGTTTGCGCTTAATACTTCTAGCATTTGCTCTGCATAATTTTCCCAGTCTGTCGCCATATGGATAAAACCATTTTTACCTAATTTTTGTATAACTTGTGTCACAAAGTGCGGTTGAACAATACGACGTTTATGATGTTTTGCTTTATGCCAAGGATCGGGGAAAAATAACTGCAAACCGCCAAGCGCACCATCAGCAATACTGTCTCGTAAAATTTCCGTTGCATCGTGGCAAATCACGCGTAAATTCGTTACGCCTTTTTCCACTGCATAAGCAATACAAGCACCAACGCCAGGAGTATGAACTTCAATGCCAAGGTAATTTTTGTCAGGATTAGCAAAAGCCATATCCACAAGCGATTTTCCCATTCCAAAGCCAATTTCTAATACAACTGGATTATCATTGCCATAAATCTTAGCAAAATCAAAAGGTTCCGTTTGATAATCTAAACCAAGTGTTCCCCAGTTATCATTCATCATATTTCTTTGAAATTCGCTCAAACGACCTGTGCGGAGAACAAAACTACGGACTTTGCGCTTATAGCGGCCATCTTCGGTAAATTCTGCGGTTTCAACGGTTTTACGTTTTTGATCGGCAAAAGTTTGTGTCATAAAAATCTTGTTCGTGAAAAAAATTGGCGGCGATTATACCAATTTTTCTCGTATAATAGGGCAAATTTTTTCCCAAGGTTGATTATGAAAATTGTCCGAGTGGCACTGGCTGTGCCGCTTCCTCGCTTATTTGATTATTTCGTCCCCGATGATGTTTCATTACAAATCGGTATGCGTGTTCTTGTGCCTTTTGGCACTCAAAAACGTGTCGCCATTGTGGCTGATTTTCCGACAAAATCGGACGTGCCAGAGGATAAACTCAAGGCTATTCTTCAACCATTGGATTTAGCCCCACTTTTTACGCCCATTTATTGGGATTGGCTTCACTGGGCAGCAAATTATTATCAAGCGGGATTAGGCGATGTGTTATTTCAAGCCTTGCCTGTGAAATTGCGTAACGGCGAAAGTGCGGTAAAAAATGACCGCACTTTTTGGCGAATTACGGATGCGGGGAAAAATGCCCTTGAACAAGGCGAATTAAAACGCTCGAAAAAGCAAGCTGAAGCCCTACAATGCTTATCTGAAACTGATCTTGAAAAAGGCAATAATAATTTTTCCTCTGCCATTTGGTCTGCCTTAAAAGCCAAAGGGTTTATTGAAGAAATTACTATCCAAACAAATCCCCTAAGCTGGCAACAAAGATTAGGCAATAACCCAATAGTCAATGCTGAAAATCGTTTAACCTTAAATAAGCAGCAAGCCTTAGCCTTCAGCCAACTGCTCTTCCATTCTGGTTTCAATGTATGGCTGCTCGATGGCGTGACTGGTTCAGGTAAAACAGAAATTTATCTGCAGTATATTGAAGAAATTTTAAAATCGGGTAAGCAAGTATTAGTGCTTGTACCCGAAATCGGGCTAACACCTCAAACGGTGCAACGTTTTAAAGCACGTTTTAATGTAGAAATTGATGTACTGCATTCTAATTTAACCGATACGCAACGGCTTTATGTATGGGATCGCGCCCGCTCTGGACAAAGTGCCATTGTGATTGGCACGAGATCGGCATTGTTCACGCAATTTTCTAATCTTGGTGCAATTATTTTGGACGAGGAACACGATTCGTCTTACAAACAACAAGACAGTTGGCGTTACCATGCGCGAGACTTGGCGATTGTGCTGGCTCAAAAACTAAATATTGCGGTATTAATGGGCTCCGCCACGCCAAGTTTAGAAAGTATTAATAATGTACAAAACGGCAAATACCAACATTTAGTTTTATCAAAAAGAGCGGGAAATTCTACCGCACTTCGTCATTTCGTTATTGATTTGAAAAATCAAAATATACAAAACGGGTTATCAAAACCCTTGTTGGAACGAATGAAAGCCCATCTCGAAAAAGGCAATCAAGTGTTGCTTTTCTTAAATCGTCGTGGCTTTGCACCCGTATTGCTTTGCCATGAATGTGGTTGGATCGCACAATGCCCTCATTGTGAAAAACCTTATACCTATCATCAGCATCAAAATGTATTGCGTTGTCATCATTGTGGCGCACAAAAAACTATTCCTCGCCAATGTGGCGATTGCGGTTCTACCCATTTAGTTACTACTGGTCTAGGCACAGAACAATTAGAAGAAACCTTGAAAACGCTATTTCCTCATTATTCTGTAGCGCGAATCGACCGCGATAGCACGGCACGTAAAGGAAAATTGGAAGGTTAT
The DNA here is from genome assembly GCF_001837655.1 of Haemophilus sp. HMSC071C11. Lineage (NCBI taxonomy): Bacteria > Pseudomonadati > Pseudomonadota > Gammaproteobacteria > Pasteurellales > Pasteurellaceae > Haemophilus > Haemophilus sp. HMSC071C11. The sequence continues at coordinate 12,993 of NZ_KV833412.1, forward strand.
TTAGAAGATATTCAACAAGGCAAAAGCCAAATTTTGATTGGCACACAAATGCTCGCGAAAGGACATCATTTTCCGAATGTTACTCTCGTTGCCTTAGTGAATGTAGATAGTGCATTATTTTCACTGGATTTTCGTGCAGAAGAACGTTTAGCTCAACTTTATATTCAAGTTGCTGGACGTGCAGGACGTGCCGATAAACAAGGTGAAGTTGTGCTACAAACACATTATCCTGATCATCCTTTGCTTACCACTTTATTGGCAAATGGCTACCAAGCTTTTGCAAAAGAAACCTTACAATTACGCCATTCAATGGGATTGCCGCCTTTTACTTTTCAGGCGTTATTCAAAGCACAGGCTCGACATTCTGATCTTGCAGAAAATTGCTTAAGCCAAATTGCAGATTTTTTTCAATCGAAGCAAATTACGGGATTACAAATGCTTGGCCCAATGCCTGCACCGTTCAGCAAAAAAGCGGGGCAATATCGCTGGCAGTTATTATTGCAACATCCGTCAAGAATGACGTTGCAAAAAGCATTAAGAGAATATCAACAAGCCGAACTTGAAAAAAACAGCCTAGTGCGGTTAATTTTGGACGTCGATCCGCAAGACTTATCATAAAAAAATGCGGTGAAAATTCACCGCACTTTTATCTCTAAAATCTATTTGAAATCTTCGACATCTCCTAATAGACAGGCATATTTCGCTGTATTGGGACTGGACTCCAAGGCAATTTTTAATGCCATCGTCAAAGGAACAGACAGTAGCATTCCCACTGTTCCAAGCAGCCATCCCCAAAACAATAATGAAAGGAACACCACTAAGGTTGAAAGCCCTAATCGTTGCCCCATCATTTTAGGTTCAATAATGTTACCGACAACCATATTAATCGCAATAACACCGATTGCTACGCCAAAGCCAATGCCAAAACCATTCAGTAATAAGGCTTGCACAATAATCGGAATAGCCGCGATGATAGAACCTATATTGGGAATATAATTCAGCAAGAAACTCAAGGTTGCCCACAAAATGGCATATTGAACCCCACAGGCTTCCAACAAAATAAACACTCCGACGCCAGTCAGTAAACTCGTGATGCTTTTGATGCCAAGATAACCAATTACGCCTTGCAAAACGCGATCAATATGGCGTTCTTCTTTGGCTGCATCATGAGGGGTTGAACTAATTACCATTGCAAATTTATGTTTCATCGTTGGTGCTTCGGCAAGCATAAAAATCACAACCAACACTAAAACAAACACATTACTCACTACACCAGAGAAATTCAGCAATACTCGGCTTACAAAATTCATAATGATGCTTGGGTCAAAATTTTCTTGGATGGTTTCACGCGAAAGCGTGAAAGGCAGATTGAAACGTTGCAACAATCCAGTTAAATCACTCACACGTTGTGAAAGCAAAACTTTATATTGTGGAATAGATTGGGTAAATTCTCTTGCCGTGCTGTTAATCAACCCGACTAAGAAGAAAAATACCAAAGAAATCAAGACAAAAAGCAAAGTAATGGCTAACCAATGCGGGACGCGGCGTTGGGTCATCGCCTTAATTATCGGCGAACAAATTATCGCGATAAAGAGTGATAGCAAGAATGGCACCACGATTTCTGCCGCCAATTTTACGCCAGCTAAGATAATAATCACCGCAGCAATGCCAAGCAAAGTGCGGTGTAAATTTAAATTATTTTGCACTAAATCGCATCCTCGTTTTCTTCGCCCGTGCGAATGCGGATCGCTCGCTCAACGTGATAAACAAAAATTTTGCCGTCACCGATTTTGCCTGTTTGTGCCGTTTCAACAATCGCTTCAATACATTGATCCACAAGTTCATCAGGAACCACTACTTCCAATTTCACTTTCGGCAGAAAATCCACCATATATTCCGCACCACGATAAAGTTCTGTATGACCTTTTTGGCGACCAAATCCGCGTACTTCCGTGATTGTCATACCTGAAATACCAATATCTGAAAGACTTTCTCGCACATCGTCTAATTTAAAGGGTTTAATCATTGCTTCGATTTTTTTCATGCTATTTCTCCAGATTTTCGCGTCTTGCGGATTTAGGACGGAAACTTTCGATGATTTCAGGCTTGGTATCAATATATAAGCCGTTAATCAGTTGCAAACAATAAGGCACTGCGCTAAAAATGCCTTTTACAAGCACATTTCCCTCTTTATCTTTCACGCCTTCCAAGGTTTCTTTAATCGCTTTAGGCTGACCAGGAAGATTTAAAATCAAGCTTTCCTTACGAATTACACCCACTTGGCGGGATAAAATTGCGGTAGGCACAAAATGCAAACTCACTTGACGCATTTGTTCGCCAAAACCTGGCATTTCTCGATCTGCTACCGCAAGGGTTGCATCAGGCGTTACATCGCGTTTTGCTGGCCCAGTTCCACCAGTTGTCAGCACTAAATGGCAACCTTGTTCATCCACCAGCTCTTTTAAGGTTTGTTCAATAATCGGTTGTTCATCAGGGATTAATCTTGTTTCCAAATGGAAAGGATCTACTAACGCTTGTTCTAACCAAGCCTGTAATTCTGGGATACCTTGATCTTGATATACGCCTGCTGATGCGCGATCAGAAACAGACACCAGACCAATTTTTAAAAGTGCGGTCATATTTTTCCTTATTTTTATAAATAATTTTGACGTGATTGGATAAATCAAAAATGCGGTAAAAACTTACCGCACTTTTGGAGGGTTAGAAGAATAAAATTCCGCCCCAAACGATACCGACAATACAAAGGGCAATAAATACCGATGCAGAGCCTTGATCTTTCGCACGTCCTGAAAGTTCGTGGCGTTCTGTACCAATGCGATCAACAACTGCCTCTACCGCACTGTTTAAAAGTTCTAACGCCATCACAAGCAAAACAGAAGAAATCATCAATATAATTTCAATTTTTGTTTCGCCTAAAAAGAAAGTAAGAGGAATTAAAATGCAGGCTAAAAAACATTCGTGGCGAAAAGCCGTTTCATTTTTAAACGCACTTTTTAAGCCTTGTAATGAATATTTCGTGGAATTGATTAAATGGGTTAGCCCCGTCGTTTTATACATAAATTTTCCTATTTTTATAAACGCTTCGCTTCGATAACATCATCTAATTTTGCTAATCGAGCCAATATTTTACTCAAACTTTCAACATTATGAAGTTCAATTTCCATATCAATAGTAGCAAGCTGTTTTTTGGTATCAGCACGGCTTGAGACCCCTAATACGCTAATTTTTTCATTTGCTAGAACCGTCGTAATATCACGCAATAAGCCATTGCGATCGCCTGCCACAATACGGATATTAATATGGAAACCACTTGCGTAATTTTCGCCCCAAATTGATTCCACTACGCGTTCTGGATGAGCCGCTTGCAAATCTAAGAATTGTTCACAATCCGCTCGGTGAATAGAAATACCACGTCCCATTGTAATATAGCCAACAATCGCATCGCCTGGTATCGGCTGGCAGCAACGCGCAATATGATGCATAAGATTGTCCACACCCTCCACAATCACATAGCCATTGTTCTTTTCAGATTTCTGCTGAGAATTGACCGCACTTTTGTTAGCAACATGACGTAAAATCTCTTGATCTGCTTCTTCAGCAGTCACTTTAATCAATTTACTTTGCAAGAAATTGATTAAGTTATTTAAACGAATATCACCACTGCCAATGCCCGCATAAAGATCGTCCAAATTTTTCAAGTTATAGCGTGGTAACGCATAAGGTTCCACTTGCTTAATACTTAAATTCAAAAGCGCGAGTTCATTATCGAGTAATTCTTTACCCGCTGGAATATTTTTATCGCGATCTTGTTTTTTAAACCACGCTTGAATTTTGGCTCGAGATTTTGCGGTGTGAGTAAATCCTAAATTTGGGTTTAGCCAGTCACGGCTCGGGTTCGGATTTTTCTGGGTAATAATATCAATTTGATCACCCATTTGTAGCTGATAGGTAAATGGCACAATACGCCCCGCAACTTTTGCCCCGATACAGCGATGACCAATTTCACTATGAATGGCGTAAGCAAAATCTAATGGTGTAGATCCCGTTGGCAAATCCACCACTTCGCCCTTTGGCGTAAACACATATACACGGTCATCAAACACTTGGCTACGCAACTCTGCCAGCACTTCGCCTGAATCCGTAATATCATCTTGCCAAGCTAACAATTTACGCAACCACGCAATTTTTTCTTCATAGGCAGACATACTGCCTGTATTGCCTTCTTTATATTTCCAGTGTGCCGCCATACCTAACTCTGCATCATCATGCATTTGTTGGGTTCGAATTTGTACTTCAATTGGCTTGCCACCTTTACCTAAAACAACAGTATGAATAGATTGATAACCGTTCGGTTTCGGGTTCGCGACATAATCGTCAAATTCTTTGGGTAAGTGTTTAAATTGAGTATGCACAATCCCAAGTGCGGTGTAACAATCTTGCAATTTTTGCACGATAATTCTGACCGCTCTTACATCATATAAACCGCTGAACTCAAGATTCTTTTTCTGCATTTTGCGCCAAATGCTGTAAATATGTTTCGGACGGCCATAGACTTCCACTTGCTTGATATTTTCACGTAAATAACTGCTCAACTCACTGACGAAATCAGCAATGTAATGTTCACGATCAAGACGACGTTCCTGCAATAATTTAGCAATAGCGCGATATTGTTCAGGATGAAGATAACGGAAGCAGTAATCTTCTAACTCCCATTTCAGCTGACCAATTCCAAGACGATTGGCAAGAGGGGCATAAATATAAGAACATTCTTTGACGGCAAGGACTTTGTCTTCCTCTGCACAACGATACTCTGCATCACGCAAGAAAGTAATACGTTCGGCAAGTTTGATGATCACGCAGCGGAAATCGTCCACCATTGCCAACAACATACGGCGAACATTATCCACTTGCAGAGCGTTAGCGGAATGACTGGCATTAAGTTGGCGAATATTATCCATCTCCAACACGCCTTTAAGTAATTTAGTAATTTTCGCACCAAATTTTTCTTTTAGACTTTCCCAGTCTGTTAATTTATTTGCAACAATAGGAAACAACATGGCAGTAAGCAATGTTTCCGCATCCATATTAAGTTCGTGCAAAATTTCTACCATTTCCACGCCAGACTGCAGCATTAAGGTCGCATTCTTCATTTCATCGGGATAGGCATTCATTAAATCACGTGCGTAATACCACGCATCGATCAAACTTTTTTCTGTTTGTTCTGCTAGTTTTAAGCCAGTGCACCATTGTTCAATCACAAAATTCTGCGGATTTAACAAATGAGAACCACGAACAGCAACCATAATACCCCCTTGTTGATGAAGAGCAAGCAACTTCCTGTCGCTTTTATTTTGGGTGGATATTGTACCGAATAACCGAGTTATTTTGTAGTGAATAAGGTTATCGATTCCAAATGCCCCGTATGAGGGAACATATCTATCACCGCACTTTTTTCAATCTTGTAGCCAAAATCACATAAAATTTCCGCATCACGCACTAATGTTGCAGGATTACAAGACACATATAAAATTTTCTCTGCTTTCAGCTCGCACAAAGCATTTAACGCGAAAGCTGCGCCACTGCGTGGAGGATCAAGCAAAATTTTATTGAACGACTGATTAGCCCAAGGTTGTTCAACAAAGGATTGGTCAAGATCGGCTTGGAAAAATTCAATATTTTTGATTTGGTTTCTTGCGGCATTTTGCGCCGCTTTTTGTACCATTTCAAAAACGCCTTCAATTCCTACCGCACTTTTCACGCGTTTGGCAAGAGGAAGCGTAAAATTTCCCATGCCGCAAAATAAATCTAACACGCAATCTTGTTGGCTCAATTCAAGCCAATCCAACGCTGTATTGATCATACGTTCATTTAATGCACTATTTACTTGAATAAAATCACGAATATCAAAATGTAATTTTATGCCATCAGAAAATTGATAATAAGGCGCATCGCCATAGATTTGTTCAATGCCTTTGTCGCTTTGTAAAAACAGCATTAATTTTTCTTGTTCAGCAAATTTGAGCAATAAAGTGCGGTCAATTTCCGCAAGGTTTTTCGTGTAACGTAACAACATTGCGACGCCATTATCGGCAGCCACCAATTCAATATGCCCAAGCTGTTTCGGTGTGGAAAATTTTTCTAAAAGTGCGGTTAATTTAGGCAGTAAATAATTAATTGCAGGTTCTGCTACTTCGCAAGATTGAACGGGTATTAAATCGTTGGTATTTTTCTGACGAAAGCCCATGTCGATTTGTTTTGTGTTTGGATTAAACCATAAACTCAAACGCACACGACGACGATACGCCCAAGCATCGCCACAAATCATAGGTTGAAATGAAATCGGTTCTGACTGTAATTTACTTAACCGCTTAAACAATGCGGATTGTTTCGCTTTCCTCTGCATTTCAATAGGAATATGCTGTCCTTGGCAACCACCACAACGCATAAAATGAGCACATTTAGGTTCTAAACGTTCAGAACTTTTTACTCGCCATTTTTTTGCCGTAGCATGCCCATATTGGCGTTTATCTTCCAAAATACGACATTCCACTTTTTCGTGCGGAAGCGCATTTTCAATAAACCAAGTTTTACCATTAATTTTCGCCACGCCTAAACCTTGATAATCTAAATCAAGAATATCAGCCGTAATGGTTTGAACATTGTTTGTTTTTTGCTTTGGGGTATAAAGAAGAACCATTATTTTAAAAGTAAAATATTTTGAGTGAATAACTCTCGGCTTTTTAGCGGTTTATCGCCAAGATAAGGTTTCAGCGCAATACGAGTGAAGCGTTTTGCTGCTTGACGTACCGCATCATCGGAAAAATCGAGGGCTTCAAAGGCTAACAAATCTCTGCCGTAAAACGTGAGATTATCTTTCACTAAAGACGCAACGAAACCTTTTTCCTCACGATAACGGTATGTCATTGAGAAATCCACTGGCTCGCCAGACCCCGCACAATGCAGAAAATCCACGCCGTAACCGAGCATTTGTAAAAGTTGAAATTCAAAAAGACGCAACGTTGGCTCAACGTTAGTTTCCGTTGCCAAGCCAGTTAAGCATTTTAAATAATGTTGAAAAAGCGCAGGATTTGGAGTTTCAGACTCAATAACACGAGTGAGTAATTCATTTACATAAAATCCACTATAAAGGGCAATTTGTTGTAAAGGCAGTGTAATTGCGGCAGGTTCAGCTTTAGTGAGGGTTTTCAATGTGCTTTTTCCCGTCCAACGCAACAATAAAGGTGTGAAAGGTTGCAAAACCGATTTCCAAGATGAACGCTTTGCACGCGCCCCTTTTGCAATCACGGTTAAACGCCCACTTTCTTCAGTGAATAAATCTACCAATAAGCTCGTTTCACTATAAGGGCGACGATGCAAAACAAAACCACGTTGAAGTTCGCTTTGCACGATTATTGTCCAGATAAGCGTTCACTTGTTTGTGAGACACATTGCGTTGCTAAAATTTCGCCGAGATTCGTTTTTAGCGTACTAAAATCATCACGCTCTTGCCACATCCAACGAATATTGGCGTAATTTTTACCACGTTCAGAAATCATTAAGGTTAGTTTTTCTGATACGCCTTGAAAAGTGACGGTAACATAATGCAAATTTTTTTTGTATTTTTTATGCGTGGCGTGTACAACACGAACAACTTTATCATCTTGACATAAATATCGGTCAGCTTCGCCTTTTTGTAAGGCTTTATCCACTTTTTCTACTTGCATTTTTTGCGTTTGAGGTGTTGTCACATTCGCATTTTGCGCACAGCCAGCCAGTAAAAGTGCGGTAAAAATAAGAGATGTTTTTTTCAACATAAATCCTACCTTGAGAAAATAACTTAAAAAGAAAAAAGGCGATTACTCGCCCAAAAAATTATTTTTTATATTGATAAGAACCATCAGACTGACGCACAAAACGCGCACCATTGGATAAACGCATTTCATTTACTCGCCCTTGATTATTCACAGATACCGTTACTTTATCGCCAGATTTAAAGCTACTTAAAACATTGCCCGCCCCTGCTGCTTTGCTCATTGCGTTTACATCGGAAATATTAAGTTGATTATCACGGAAGACTTGCATCAGCGAAACACCTTTCGGCACAGTTAATGTTTTCGCAGAAAGACGAGAGGCTGCAGATTTACTCACAGGTTTTGCATCAACGATTTGAACTTTCTTTTCTTTTTTTACTTGAACAGGTTTGGCTTCAACAATCGGTGCGTTTCCTGCTGTTTTAGCGACGTTTTGTTCCGTTGCTTTTGATGGAGCCTGTGCATTCTCCGCCACTTTCACTTCTTTTTTCACAGTATCTTTATGCGCAACTTGTGGCTCTACCGCTTTTTTCATCGGCTGAACTGGCACAGTTGCTTTTGGCTGTTCCGCTTGAGCTGGTTGCATAGGCATAACAGATGCCGCAGCCATTTCATTTGGCATTTGACTTGGAGATTGAACAACATTTTGTTGCATTGGCGCATTTTCTACTAATGGGTTTTGAGCCGTCGTATTATTCGCCGCTTCCTCTGCTTTTGGTGCAAATTCAGATTGGTTAGCTTGTTCTACAGCCATTTGATTTTGTGCAGGAGGATTATCTAAAATCGTGGTTTCCAGTGGCTGACTTTGATCTAACGATTGGAACTGCACAGGAACTTCATTGCTGTTAGATTGAGTAAAAGACTCAACGGTGTCAGAACTTGGTTTTAATGCGAAGAAAATAATCAATAAAATAACCAACACAAAAATAGCCATAAATAAACGGCGATGTTTTGCTGGCAATACTTGTAATATTTTCCATTTTTCTGGTTGAGCTAAAATAGGTTTTTCAGCCTTTTCGACGGGTTCATCCGCGTTATTTTCAGCACTGATTTCTTCATCAACCGCAGAAATATTTTCTTCTGTGGAAGAAGTTTGAAGAACAGGCTTTTGCACTTTTTTCAAATTTTCACTCGGAATTAAAGGATCATTTTCTTGCGTTGATGAATCGCCAAAAGTAGGTTCTTTACGTTGCTGAAAGTTAGTTTGCACGTGATTTTTTTTGGCAAATAACCCTTTTGCTTTACCTAAAATTGACGAACTTGGCTGAATTGTTTTCTTTGGTGTAATTGGCTCTTGATTAAGCCCTAAATCCAATTCATTTTGAGATGATTGTTGATTTTTATCCATAGAATTCACTGGATTGCCTCTGATGCTTGTTCTTATTTATATTAATTAGCCACAAAATTGAGAAGCTCAAAAGTGCGGCGAAAAAATTATGTGTATTTTATCGGATCTTATTCTGCGTATAAAGTCTTATTTGGCTCGCCCGCAATTTCTCGTGCAAGTTTAGGAACAAGATAGCCAGAAGTCAGAGATTGCAAGGTTTTATAGATTTGCATAGCTTCAATATCGCTAATCAAAAAATGGCTCGCCCCTTGAACTTTATCCAGCAAATGCAAGTAATAAGGCAAAATGCCTGTTTGAAAAAGTTTATCGCTCAATATTTTTAGAATTTGCGCATCATCATTCACGCCTTTTAGCAAAACAGATTGATTCAAAAGCGTGACATTCACGGCGTTTAATTTTTGCATCGCATGAGCAAAAATTTGATCAATTTCATTCGGGTGATTAATGTGTGTCACCATAACTGTTTGCAAACGAGTTTCTGCTAATAAAGTGCAAAATTCATCAGTAATCCGTTGCGGAATCACAACAGGCAAACGGGTGTGAATACGCAAACGTTGTAAGTGCGGTATATTTTCCAAATGTTTTATTAACCACGCTAATTCGTGATCTTTCGCCATTAAAGGATCGCCACCTGAAAAAATCACTTCTTCTATTTCAGAATGTGCCGCAATGTAATCTAACGCCAGTTGCCAGCTTTTTTTATTTCCTGGGTTTTCATCGTAAGGAAAATGTCGGCGAAAGCAATAACGACAATTCACCGCACAACCGCCTTTTGCCATAAAGAGCAAGCGATTTCTATATTTATGAAGAATATTTGGCACCGCATTGGCATTTTTTTCTTCTAAGGGATCCGTACTAAATCCCTCCGCTTGCACAAACTCTAAATCAGAACACATCACTTGCAAGAAAAGGGGATCTTGCGGATTACCTTTTTCTATTTTATCAATGAAAGGTTGTGGCACGCGGAGCGAAAAAAGTTTCCGCGCAGCAATGGATTGCTCAAAATCATCTTCTGGTAAATTTAAGGCTTTTAGTAATAATTTAGGATCTGAAATGGCATTTTTTAGAATTGTGAGCCAATTTTGTTCTTCTCTAATGACGGGTTCTTGGGGTAAAATACGCACTTTTCAAACCATCTCTCATTTTTAGGATATTTCAAATATGGCTACATATACTACCAGTGATTTCAAACCAGGTCTAAAATTTATGCAAGACGGCGAGCCTTGTGTCATCGTTGAAAATGAATTTGTAAAACCAGGCAAAGGTCAGGCATTCACTCGTACTCGTATTCGTAAATTAATTTCAGGCAAAGTATTAGACGTAAACTTTAAATCTGGCACTTCGGTTGAAGCAGCTGATGTTATGGATCTTAACTTAACTTATTCATACAAAGACGATGCATTCTGGTACTTTATGCACCCAGAAACATTTGAACAGTACTCTGCAGATGCAAAAGCCGTAGGCGATGCAGAAAAATGGTTATTAGACCAAGCAGATTGTATCGTGACTTTATGGAATGGCGCACCAATTACTGTTACGCCACCAAACTTTGTTGAATTAGAAATCGTCGATACAGACCCAGGTCTTAAAGGCGATACCGCAGGCACTGGCGGTAAACCTGCAACATTAAGCACAGGCGCAGTTGTAAAAGTGCCGCTTTTCGTCCAAATCGGCGAAGTTATCAGAGTTGATACCCGCTCTGGCGAATACGTCTCTCGCGTAAAATAATTGTTTAGATGACAAAAGTGCGGTTAATTTCTGCGATATATTGTAGTAATAAAAAGCACTGAAATTCATTCAACAAAAATGCCTTTCCGTTCATAAATAGGAAAGGCATTTTTTATAAGCTGTGGTAAAAATAATCACTTGATAAAAATGAGATTATTTCTACTTGACGGTTTTTATTAGAGAACGTATTATTCACGCTCGTTAAATCACGGAGGAATGGTCGAGTGGTTGAAGGC
>NZ_KV833412.1:24236-53070 GCF_001837655.1 Haemophilus sp. HMSC071C11
CTAGGGTTCGAATCCCTATTCCTCCGCCATCAATTTTTACGAGCTAACTAATTCGGAAGAATTAGTTTTTTATTTCTAATCATTTGTTTTCCGTATTTTCACGGTTTTCCACTTCTTCTTTAAACACCAAATATTCTTCTAAAAGATCGATTGCATCTTGGCATTTTTGCTGGCGTTTTTTATAAACTTCTGCAAGTTGAGCATAACGTATTTTCTCATCATTATTTTTTTCAGCTTGTGCTAAATCTTTATGCTGTCGATAAAGATTATTCAATTGTTCTCGTGCTTCGTAATATTTTTCTAGGCGTTCTCTTGGTGGTAATTTATGAATGCTATGTTGAGATTTTTGAATGGTTTGTTTCGTTGTTGTTTGGGATTCAGTTAGATGAGTATTTTTGCGAACTAAAGCTTCCGAAAGAACGGAACATTGGGCGAGTAAACGCTCAGCTAGAAAATTATAGTGATTAGAATCGTTAGACTCTAATGTCTTTATTCTATCTAGCGTTTGATTGATTTCTTTTAGATAAAAGGAAACATTTTGTCCATTTTCACTAAATAAAGTGCGGTCAAATTTGGCGAAGATTTTTTCTTCTCGTTTGGATAAATGAGCTTGATAAAGTTGTTGAACTTTTTGATCTAAGCGTTGGATAAGTTGTTGAACAGTCATAAAAAAATCCCCTAAGTGGGGGATTATAATCGTTAAAGGTACATTGCTGCAATCCAGCCGAATACCAATAATGGAATATTATAGTGAATAAAGGTAGGTACAACAGAATCCCAAATGTGATCGTGTTTGCCATCCATATTCAAGCCAGATGTTGGGCCTAATGTTGAGTCTGATGCGGGCGAACCTGCATCTCCTAAAGCCGCTGCTACGCCTACAATAGAAATTGTCGCTAATGGAGAAAAACCAAAAGATAAACAGAGTGGTACGTAAATTGATGTAATAATCGGTACTGTAGAGAATGATGAGCCAATACCCATTGTAATTAATAAACCAACGACAAGCATTAATAATGCGGCAATACCTTTACTTTGCACAACACCAGAACTTAGGCTTTGTACTAAATCTGTTACGCCAGTGGTGGCATTAATCACATTTGCAAAACCTGAAGCAGCAATCATTACAAAGCCAATCATTGCCATTAAGCGCAAGCCTTGTTGAAAAATATCGTTGCTTTCTTTTAGTTTGAAAATGCCACATAGTACGAAAATAATTAAGCCAATTAAACCGCCAATGATAGTTGAACTTGTGACTAATTGTGTTGCGAAGGTCGCGACAATCGCGATTAAACTTGCAACAATTTGTTTTGGTTTAATATTAGCAATGTGAGCTTCAATATCTTTAGTTGTTGCCTCTTCAACATTGATATTGTATTCACGTGGTTTACGGTAGGTAATAAATATGGCTGTGAGTAAGCCTAAAATCATTCCAATAACAGGTAACAACATTGCTAAAGAAACTTGTGCTACATTTGTTTGTAAACCTAAGGTTGCGCCAGCTTGATTAATGTTTTTAACTAAAATACTTTCAATAAAGATTTTTCCAAAGCCTACTGGTAATAATATATAGGTAGCAGTTAAACCAAATGTAAGTACGCAAGCTACTGCACGGCGGTCAATTTTTAAACGGTTAAAGATTGAAAGTAGTGGTGGTACAACGATTGGAATAAAAGCAATATGCACTGGAAGTAAGTTTTGAGAGGAGATGGCAAACAATGCCAATACCGCAAAAATGAAATATTTAAACCAAGTTAAATTGCCAGCAGTTGGTGTTTTATTCATTTTTGTGATGATTTTATAAGCGATTAAATCAGTAATTCCTGATTTAGAAATAGCAATGGCGAACGCTCCAAGTATTGCATAGTTCATTGCGACTTCAGCACCGCCACCTAAGCCGCCTGTAAAGGTTTCGATGGTTTTAGTTAAACCTAAATCACCGATAAATCCTGCGGTAAGCGCAGCAATCACCAGTGCGATAATAACGTTGATGCGTAGCAAACTAAGTGCCAGCAAAACGATGATTGAGATAACAACAGGGTTTGATAACATTGTGTTTTTCCTTGTAAATTAAATGATAAATACTTTACTTTAAAATTTTTATTGAATAAAGAATAACGCTAAATTAATGCCTCCTATATCGTAAATAAAACAAAACCCCTCGAAAGTTGCCTTCCGAGGGGTAAGATTTTTATTATCCTGTCAGCTCGGAAGAAATCTTCCAAGCACACCAAAAACCTGAAAGATTATTCAGTTGAATGGTGATGATGGTGACGACGGATAATGTTCATTTTTTATCTCCAAATAAGAATTGCTTTTAAACTACTGGAAAAATAAAACGATTGCAACCAGTTTTTTATTTTTCTTAAAGTGCGGTCTCTTTTTCAGTTGTTTTTTCCTGTTCTAGTTCAGAAGCAATATGTGGGAAACCACCTAAATCTTTTAAATGATTGACCATATAGCAGAATAATTTCGCCGTGCGTTCGGTATCATATAACGCTGAATGGGCTTGTTTACCATCAAAAGGAATTTTTGCGGCTTGACAGGCTTTAACGAGAACAGTCTGACCAAACATCAATCCTGCTAAACTTGCGGTATCAAACATGCCAAAAGGGTGGAAGGGATTACGCTTTACGCCAGTACGTTCAGCGGCAGCCATCACAAAACTTTGGTCAAAAGTGGCATTGTGCGCCACAATGATAGAACGTTGGCAATCTGCATCTTTTTGTCCTCGACGCACCATTTGAAATAATCCCGTGATTGCATCAAGTTCAGACACCGCGCCACGTAGTGGATTGTGAATATCAATACCATTAAATTTCAAGGATTCTGGATTAATATTTGCGCCTTCAAAAGGCTTGATATGAAAATGGCATTTCTGATCAGGATGCAAATAACCGTTTTCATCCATTTTTAATGTGATGGCGGCTAGTTCGAGTAACGCATCTTTTTTTGCATCAAAACCTGCAGTTTCAACATCAATAATGACGGGGAAATAGCCACGAAAGCGATTTTTTAATTGGTTGTGATAAGGGATTTCTTGAGAATCGGACATAATCTATCTCTTAAAAATAAAATAACGTAGGAATCCCTACGTTATTAAAAATACAATAAAAATTGACCGCACTTTAGTTGCCTAAACCAGATTTAGTACTTTTGTTTTCGATAAATTCAATTTTATAACCATCTGGATCTTCAACAAAAGCAATGACGGTTGATCCACCTTTCACTGGCCCTGCTTCGCGAGTAACGTTACCACCGCTCGCGCGAACGGCTTCACAAGTGGCATAAATATCATCTACGCCGATAGCGATATGTCCATATGCTGTGCCATGTTCATATTTATCTACGCCCCAGTTGTATGTTAATTCAATTTCTGCCGCACTTTCGCCATCTTCGTAACCTAAAAAAGCCAGCGTATATTTGTATTCTGGATTTTCACTGGTGCGTAATAAACGCATACCTAAAACATCTTGATAAAATTTGATTGAACGATCTAAATCGCCCACGCGTAACATAGTGTGTAAAATTTGCATTGGTTTGTCCTTTTTTAGTTGAGTTAAACAGATTATGTCATAAGTAAAATAAAAAATCAGAATTATCTATTTTGTCCAATCTTGCCACTGAAGATCTGTAATTCGCTGAAATTCTTTTACATTATGTGTAATAATAACGGCATTTAAACTCAATGCGTGACAAGCGATCCATAGATCATTATTTCCGATAGGTCGCCCTTGTTTTTTGAGTGTATTTGCCCATTTGCCATAATGTAAACAGATTTGTTCATTGGGATATAGTACATTCACTCGTTCAGTAAGTAATTCTATTGCTCGTATTGATTGCTCATAATTTTGACTACCAAAGGCGCCTTTAATAAGTTCAGCATAAGTAATAAAGCTCATAACTAAGCGATCATTAGGCAATAATTGTGATACTCGTTCGGCAATAATTTTGGGGCGATTTTTCATTAAATAAATAATGATATTGGTGTCTAACATATAAATCATAAATTTTCTCGCTCCTGAGGCGGTAAATCATCACGCGCTTCAAGTGCTTGAATAAAGGTCTCATCAAATCCTTCAAATAACGCAAGAAAATCATCTGTTTTTTTAGAAACTGGGCGTAATACCACATCCCCATTTTCCTTTCGGAAAATTTCTACGGTATCGACGTCAAAACGAAAGTCCATCGGGATCCGAACAGCTTGGCTGTTACCACTTTGAAACACTTTAGTAAGCATATTTACCCTCTCGTATATACTATGTATTTAATAAGTATATACTAATCATTTCAATTGCTGTATGCAAGCAAGAAGATCAAATTACCGTTGTTTTATTTAACCGCAATCATCGAGCCAAAATTAAAGCATTGGAACCAAAGTTCTACTTGTGAAAATCCTACGTTTTTTAACCGCACTTTGTGTGTCTCAATAGAATCTGTACGCATCACATTTTCAAGTGCGGTGCGTTTTTGGCTCACTTCTAATTCGCTATAACCATTGGCTCGCTTGAATTGGTGGTGCAAGTCAATGAGTAAATGATCAATTTTAGTATCTTCAAAACGGAATTTTTCAGAAAGTACTAATACGCCATTTGGATTTAATCCTTCATAAATCTTCGTGAGCAATGCCACGCGATCTTCAGGCGGTAAAAATTGCAAGGTGAAGTTGAGAATGACCATTGAGGCATTTTTAATTTCAACGTGGCGAATATCGTCACAGAGAATTTCTACAGGTACCTCACTATGATATGCCGCAATATGTTGGCGACAACGTTCAACCATCGGTTGAGAATTATCGATACCAATAATTTTTACGTTGGGTTGATGAATATTTCGACGTGCAGAAAGTGTGGCAGCTCCTCGTGAGCAACCTAGATCATAAACGTTACTATCAGCCGTGACGAAACGTTCTGCCAGCATACCGATTGCCGTAATAATGTTGGAATAGCCAGGCACGGAACGTTGAATCATATCTGGAAAGACTTCAGCAACGTTCTCGTCAAAGATGAAATCCCCCAATTTAGCAATGGGGGTAGAAAATAGAGTATCTTTTACCATAATGTGTTAAAGGCAGAGAGAAAGAGTCGTTATTCTAGAAGAAATTTATAAATTATGATTTAGGAAATAAATGCGACATGGCACTCTCTTCTTGTTTAATACGCACGGCTAAGATAAGCAAATAAATAGGTAGTCCAACCAATGCGGTATATTTAGCCTGACAGAAAAGCGATAAACCAATTAATTCGGGAATAATGTTTAAGAAATAATTTGGGTGACGTACGTATTTAAACAAGAAAGAGCGATTAATTTGATGTTCTGGTAAAATATAAATTTTTACTGTCCAAATCTCTTTTAGCTCATAAATCACATAAAATAGCATTGCAATAGCAAAAATTAAAATCGCCAACCCTATTTGTGAAGTGCTATTAAATGACAGGTTTTGCTTATTAGCCTCAATGATCGCCGCAAAATAAAATGCAACATGGGCAATGGACAACAGTGTGGAATTGCGTTTACCATACTGTATTGCACCCTTTGCAATGAGTGCTTTTTCATGACGAATTGAAATAGACAGACTGTAAAAACGGATCGCTAAAATACAGGCAAAAGTAATATTGATAAATAACATGTGGTTATCCTTAACGTAATTTAATCTCAACAAGCCGCATAATATAACAAAAAATCTGATGATATGGCACAAAAAAGCCTTTATTTTGAACATTTATTACTTTTCTTTGCTTTTTTGATTGATTTGTCAGCATAAATAACCTTTTTATCTCTCTTGGTTTTCCGCTATAATTGCGACAGATTTTTGAGCATAATTAAAAGAGTACAAAGGATTTTGAAATGATGCGTACACATTATTGCGGAGCATTAAACCGTAACAATATCGGACAAGACGTAACATTAAGCGGTTGGGTTCATCGCCGTCGTGATTTAGGTGGCTTGATTTTTATTGATATGCGCGATCGTGATGGCATTGTGCAAGTTTGTTTTGATCCTAAATATCAAGATGCATTGACAGCGGCTGCTGGGTTACGTAATGAATTCTGTATTCAAATTAAAGGTGAAGTGATTGCGCGTCCTGAAAACCAAATCAATAAAAATATGGCTACGGGCGAAGTGGAAGTGTTAGCGAAAGAATTACGCATCTACAATGCTTCTGATGTTTTACCATTAGACTTCAACCAAAATAACACCGAAGAACAACGTTTAAAATACCGTTATTTAGATTTACGTCGTCCTGAAATGGCGCAGCGTTTGAAAACCCGTGCAAAAATCACCAGCTTTGTGCGTCGCTTTATGGATGATAATGGTTTCCTTGATATTGAAACTCCAATGCTTACCAAAGCAACGCCAGAAGGCGCGCGCGACTATTTAGTGCCAAGCCGTGTGCATAAAGGCAAATTCTATGCATTGCCGCAATCACCACAGCTTTTCAAACAGCTTTTAATGATGTCTGGTTTTGACCGCTATTATCAAATCGTAAAATGTTTCCGTGATGAAGATTTGCGAGCAGACCGTCAGCCTGAGTTTACTCAAATCGATGTGGAAACTTCTTTCCTAACTGCGCCAGAAGTCCGCGAAATTATGGAACGTATGGTGCACGACTTATGGCTTGATACCATTGGTGTAGATTTAGGTAAGTTCCCAGTGATGACTTGGCAAGAAGCAATGCGTCGTTTTGGTTCGGATAAGCCAGATTTGCGTAATCCATTAGAAATGGTAGATGTAGCAGATATTGTCAAAGATGTTGAATTTAAAGTATTTAATGAGCCAGCAAACAATCCAAATGGCCGTGTTGCAGTCATTCGAGTACCAAATGGTGCAGAAATTACTCGTAAACAAATTGATGAATATACACAATTTGTAGGCATCTACGGTGCAAAAGGTTTGGCTTGGGCAAAAGTAAACGATATTAATGCTGGTCTTGAAGGCGTGCAAAGTCCGATTGCGAAATTCTTAAATGAAGAGGTATGGAAAGCGTTAGCAGAACGTGTGAATGCACAAACTGGCGATATTTTATTCTTCGGTGCAGACAAATGGCAAACGACCACTGATGCAATGGGTGCGTTACGTTTGAAATTAGGTTGTGATCTTGGCTTAACTCGTTTAGACGAATGGCAACCGCTTTGGGTCATTGATTTCCCAATGTTTGAACGTGATGAAGAAGGTAATCTTGCAGCAATGCACCATCCATTCACTTCACCAAAAGATTTCAGCCCAGAGCAATTAGAGGCTGATCCAACAAGTGCGGTAGCCAATGCTTACGATATGGTCATCAACGGCTACGAAGTGGGTGGTGGTTCTGTGCGTATTTTTGATCCGAAAATGCAACAAACTGTGTTCCGTATTCTTGGTATTGACGAAGAACAACAACGCGAGAAATTCGGTTTCTTATTAGATGCATTAAAATTCGGTACTCCACCGCATGCTGGTTTAGCATTCGGTTTAGACCGTTTAACCATGCTTTTAACTGGAACAGAAAACATTCGTGATGTAATTGCCTTCCCGAAAACCACGGCAGCAGCGTGCTTAATGACGGAAGCCCCGAGTTTTGTAAATCCGCAAGCATTGGAAGAGTTGGCAATTTCTGTCGTTAAAGCAGAATAAGTTTGGAATATTAGGAATGAAGTGCGGTCAGATTTGACCGCATTTTTAATGATGCAATACAAAAATAATCAATCTGTTCTTGTTGTAATTTACGCTAAAAATACAAACCGAGTTTTAATGCTCCAACGCCAAGATGATCCTGATTTTTGGCAGTCTGTTACTGGCACCATTGAAAGTGGTGAGACACCAAAAAAAACAGCAATTCGTGAGCTATGGGAAGAAGTGCGGTTAGAAATTTCGGAAAATTCCACCGCGCTTTTTGATTGCAATGAGAGCATAGAATTTGAAATTTTTCCACATTTCCGCTATAAATACGCACCGAATATTACTCACTGCAAAGAACATTTGTTTTTGTGTGAGGCGGAAAAAGAATTTATTCCAGTATTGAGTGAGCATTTGGCATATCAATGGGTTTCCCCTGAACAAGCAATCCAAATGACAAAATCTTCCAATAATGCGGAAGCAATTAGAAAATATATTCTTAAAGATAAATAGAAGGAAATAAAATGGCAGGTCATAGTAAGTGGGCTAATATTAAACACCGCAAAGCAGCACAAGATGCACAACGCGGTAAAATTTTTACTAAATTAATTCGTGAACTTGTTACCGCAGCTAAAATTGGTGGTGGCGATGTGAGTGCTAACCCGCGTTTACGTGCAGCAGTAGATAAAGCACTTAGCAACAATATGACGCGCGATACTATCAACCGTGCTATTGATCGTGGCGTAGGTGGTGGCGATGATACCAATATGGAAACCAAAATCTATGAAGGTTATGGCCCAGGCGGTACAGCGGTTATGGTGGAATGTTTAAGTGATAATGCAAACCGTACGATCTCACAAGTGCGCCCTAGTTTTACTAAATGTGGTGGTAACTTGGGAACAGAAGGTTCTGTGGGTTATTTATTTAGCAAAAAAGGTTTAATCTTAATCGCAGAAGCGGATGAAGATGCCTTAACTGAAGCGGCAATCGAAGCGGGTGCTGATGATATTCAACCACAAGATGATGGTTCATTTGAAATCTATACTGCTTGGGAAGATTTAGGTTCAGTGCGCGATGGCATTGAAGCAGCTGGTTTTAAAGTACAAGAAGCTGAAGTAACGATGATTCCATCAACAACCGTTGATCTTGATATTGAAACTGCACCAAAATTACTTCGTTTAATTGATATGCTGGAAGATTGTGATGACGTACAAAACGTATATCACAACGGAGAAATCTGTGACGAAGTGGCATCTCAACTTTAATAATGCAATAAATGGGTAATTTAATTACCCATTTTTTATAGAAATTATGAGCATTATTTTAGGTATTGACCCTGGATCTCGCGTAACGGGTTACGGTGTGATTCGCCAAACAGGGAGACATTTAGAATATCTCGGTAGTGGCGCAATTCGTACTCAAGTTGAAGATTTACCCACCCGTTTGAAACGCATTTATGCTGGGGTAACTGAAATCATCACGCAATTTCAACCTAGTATGTTTGCGATTGAGCAAGTGTTTATGGCGAAAAATGCGGATTCAGCCTTGAAACTTGGGCAGGCTCGCGGCACGGCGATTGTTGCAGCGGTAAATCATGATTTACCTGTTTTTGAATATGCCGCACGTTTAGTAAAACAAACGGTTGTGGGCATTGGTTCTGCTGATAAAGTACAAGTGCAAGAAATGGTGACTCGTATTTTGAAGTTGTCAGATAAACCTCAAGCCGATGCCGCGGATGCGTTGGCTATTGCGATTACACACGCTCATTCTATTCAACATTCTTTACATATTGCCAATTCTGTGAAAATGACAGAAACGCAAGAAAAAATGACCGCACTTTTAAAGACCAGATATAGCCGAGGACGCTTTAGATTAAAAATTTAACTGGATGTTCGTCCAGTTTTATTTTATTCTATGCGCTAAGTTTTTTATCATTCGGAAGAGTTATGATCGGTCGCTTACAAGGCATTCTTTTAGAAAAACAACCTCCAGAAATTTTACTCAATGTGCAAGGCGTAGGCTATGAATTGCTTTTGCCTATGACGAGTTTCTATGATTTACCAGAAATTGGACAAGAAACTACTTTATTCACCCATCTTGTTGTTCGGGAAGATGCTCACTTACTCTTTGGATTTGCCCAGAAAACAGACCGCACTTTATTTCGTGAATTAATTAAAACAAATGGGGTGGGGCCTAAATTAGCCTTAGCGATTTTATCCGCCATGTCGGTCGAACAATTTGCCTATGCAATAGAGAGAGAAGAACTTTCTAAACTCACTAAAATTCCAGGTGTTGGCAAAAAAACAGCTGAACGTTTGTTAGTTGAACTCAAAGGTAAATTTAAAGGCGTAAAACAAAGCGATTTCTTTGTAGAAAGTACGCATATTCCATTATCCCCATCTATTGAATCCCACTCGGAAAGTTCATCTGATGAAGCAATTTCAGCCTTGATTGCTTTAGGTTATAAACCTGCAGAAGCAGAAAAAATGGTAAAATGCGTTGCTAAACCTGAATTAACCAGTGAACAAGTTATTCGTGAAGCATTAAAAGCCGCATTGTAGGAAAAATATGATTGAAGCAGATAGAATTATTAGCGGGCAAGCTAAGCTTGATGAAGATGTTATCGACCGTGCTATTCGTCCTAAACTATTAGCAGATTATGTTGGGCAGCCGCAAGTACGCGAGCAGATGGATATTTTCATCAAGGCAGCCAAACTACGTCAAGATGCCTTAGATCATTTATTGATTTTTGGCCCTCCTGGCTTGGGAAAAACAACGCTTGCTAATATTGTGGCAAATGAAATGGGCGTGAATATTCGTACGACGTCAGGGCCTGTATTAGAAAAAGCGGGCGATTTGGCTGCAATGCTTACTAATCTTGAACCGCATGATGTGTTATTTATTGATGAAATCCATCGACTTTCCCCTGCTATTGAAGAAGTCCTTTATCCAGCAATGGAAGACTATCAGTTGGATATTATGATTGGCGAAGGACCCGCTGCTCGTTCCATTAAATTAGATTTGCCCCCTTTTACTTTGGTTGGTGCGACCACTAGAGCGGGTTCTTTGACTTCTCCATTGCGTGATCGTTTTGGTATTGTGCAACGTTTGGAATTCTATTCTGTAGAAGATTTAACATCTATCGTTGCAAGAAGTGCGGACTGTTTAAATCTTGAATTAGAACAACAAGCCGCTTTTGAGGTGGCTCGTCGTTCACGAGGCACGCCTCGAATTGCAAACCGTTTATTACGACGTGTGCGTGATTATGCAGATGTACGTAATGGCGGTATTATTTCTATAAATGTGGCAAAACAAGCGCTTTCAATGCTAGATGTAGACGATGCTGGATTTGATTATTTAGATAGAAAGTTGTTGTCTGCAGTTATTGAGCGTTTTGATGGTGGCCCTGTGGGGCTAGATAATCTTGCTGCTGCAATTGGCGAAGAACGTGATACCATTGAAGATGTTTTAGAGCCTTATTTGATTCAACAGGGGTTTCTACAAAGAACGCCGCGTGGCCGTATTGCAACATCGCAAACTTATCGTCATTTTGGTTTGCAGAAATTATCAGACTAGATAAATTTAACCACTAAAAAAGCCTTATTGTACTCAATAAGGCTTTTTTAATTACTCACTATAACTTTTCAAGTTACTTAATTTTGCTAAACCCACTTCACAACTTTTTAACTGAGTCGCTAATTCCATTTGAAGAATTTGTTGTTTGCTTTGGTTTAGTTTACTTTTGATTTTATTTACTTGAATGTGGGTTCCAGGTTGTTTTTCTGCTTGGGCAATCAAATTCTCTGTTTCTTTAAATAGTTGTTCACATTGTTTAGGTATTGAATTAGGTTCGGCTAAAACAGAAGTTGAAAATAAGCATAAAAGTGCGGTAAAAAAAAGCGTGATTTTTTTCATTTTAGAATCCAAAATTACTTTTCGATAGAACAAATGTCGAAATTCTTCGCAAGATAGCAAAATATGCTTGAGCTGTCTAATTTTTTATTCAAAATTTGTGATGCGTGTCAAATTAATTAATCAATAAGAAATCCACAATCAATCTTTAAAACTATAAAAATTTACCCCGAAATTATCCTCTAGGATGAAATCTTTCATGCAATCGTTTCAATCTTTCTTTTGCCACGTGAGTATAAATCTGTGTTGTAGATAAATCTGTATGACCCAACAACATTTGCACCACGCGTAAATCCGCACCGTGATTTACTAAATGGGTGGCAAAAGCATGGCGAAGAACGTGAGGGGAAAGTGCATCAGCATCAATATCCGCGAGAATGGCATAATGTTTTACACGATGCCAGAAAGTTTGACGAGTCATTTGCTGTGCGCGCTGACTTGGAAACACAACATCAGAACTCTGCCCATTTAATAGCACAGGACGACCATAAAGCATAAATTGACGAACCCAATAAGCAGCTTCTTCCCCCATTGGCACAATACGTTCCTTGTTCCCTTTACCAATCACTCGCACCACGCCTTGTTGCACGCTCATGTTTTCAATCGTAAGCGAAACTAACTCTGTTACACGAAGCCCCGTCGCATAAAGCAACTCTAACATTGCTTTATCACGCAATTCCAAAGGGACTTTAACATCTGGCGTATTGAGCAAATCTGACACTTGTTGCTCGGTTAAATATTTTGGCAAGCGACTGGGTAATTTAGGCGAACTTAGCACCGCACTTGGATCATCCACTCGATATTTTTCCCGATATAAATATTGGAAAAGTTTACGCATTGCACTTAACATTCGTGCGGTGCTCGTGGCTTTGTAACCTTTCTCCAAACGCTCTCCTAGAAAACCTTGCAAATCAACAGCATCTAAAGTTTCCAAAGACAAGTCGTTTTTATCCAACCAATCACAAAGTGCGGTTAAATCCAAACGATAAGATTGAACAGTATTTTCTGAAAGCCCTTTTTCAATCCAATATTCGTTAAGAAACAAATCAATGAGCGCAAGATTTTTCATATTACTTTTTTAAAAGGAAAGCGATACGTCCTATTTATGCTGAACAATCAAAAAGGCATTTAACTTGCGTGGAATCACAAAAAATGCTGCAGCTGCAATGATACTCATAAATACAAATGTCATCGCTGGCGACGTTGGATAAATCATGCCAGCAATCGCAGTGAAAATAGCAATGAGCACACCATTGGATAAACCATTATACAAACCTTGTAACTTCGCAATATGGCTTTGCGGTTGCGTGGTGATATAGCGAACAATCGCATAATGGCAAACGGCATAGGTTAAACTGTGTATAAGTTGCAATAAGAATATCAACCAGAAATCGTCAATATATCCTATTACAGCCCAGCGTCCGATGCACGCAAGCGCAGAAATATAAAGCAGTACGCTGATAGAAATATTTTGAAATAAACGACGAGAGAAGAAAAATAATACAATTTCCGCTAATACGCCAATGCCCCAAAGTAAGCTAGTTTGAGAAACGGAGATCCCAATACTTGTCCAATAAATCGTGCTGTAAACATAATAAGCCGCATGAGAGCCTTGAATCAGCCCTACTGCAACCATAACTCGTAATGTCATCGGATTTTTCAGTAAAGCAATAAAACCAACATCATTTTGAACGCCACCTTCAGGTATTTCATCTTTTGGGGGAATGGTCGGTTTTAAAAGCTGAATGATGGTATAGAAAGATAAAAGTGCGGTTAAAATCCACACGATATTTTGCTCGCCAACCCAGCCAATCATGCCACCAAATACTACTACACCAAGAATAAAAGCAGCAGAACCAATCAAACGGACTTTGCCGTAATCCAAGCCGATTTGGCGTTGCCAAGTGGATGCCAACGAATCCCCAATCGGCATTCCTGCTGAATTCACAGAAGCATACAAACCGATCGCAATAAACAACAACCAAAAATTATGTGCAACTAAACTCATAGCCGCCATAATAATGGCCGATGCTAACGCCAATAGGCGTAAGGAACTAATAATATGATTGGCTTTTTTAATCAGCGATGAAAAAAATAATCCGCCCGCAAATCGGAAAATATAAGCACTCCCGATCACCAAACCAATCATTTCTTCACCATATTGTTGCGATTTCAACCATGCGGGGAAGAACGGCAAAAACACGCCATAAGCGCAGTAGTAACCCAGAAAGCTCAGTGCGAGCCAATAAAAAGGACGAACTTGCATCAGAATAAAGTTTCCATTTCTTGTGAACGAGACAAACAAGCCTGCATAGCTTGCTCTATTGTTTGATTAAAATGTTGAGCGTCAAATACTGCTAACGCTGCCGCAGTGGTGCCACCTTTCGAGGTAACATTTTCACGCAAAGTTGAAAGTGCAATTTGCGGATTTTCTATCACCATTTTGGCTGCACCAAGCATAGATTGCTGCACTAATTCACGCGCAGTTTTCTCATCAATATTCATTTTGATTAAGGCCTGTTGCATTGCTTCCAGCATTAAAAAGAAATAGGCTGGACTACTTCCTGACGCGGCAGTGACTGCGTGCATTTGAGTTTCATCATCCACCCAAACTGTTCTTCCCACTGCTCCCAATAAATCTTGTGCAAAAGTGCGGTAATTTTCACTCGTATTTTTCGGTGCAAATAACCCCGCCATACCTTCGCCCACTAATGCGGGCGTATTTGGCATGACGCGCACTATCGATTTCATACTTGGAATTAATGCGTTCAAGCGTTCAGTTGAAATACCCGCAGCAATGGAAATTAACAATTTATCGGAAAAATCCACCGCACTTAGTGGCAAACAAACATCAGCCATCATTTGAGGTTTTACCGCAAGCAACACAACCTCAGCTTTGATTGCACTTTCCACATTATTTTCTGAAGTTGCCACGCCAAGATTGGCAAAAAATGCTCTTTTTTCTTCATTTGGATCATTCACAATAATTTGCTCGGCAGGATAACCTTGTTTCAATAATCCAAGAATAATAGCTTGTGCCATATTGCCGCCACCAATAAAGGCAATCAATTTGTGTTGCATCGTTTTTCCTACTTTTATGGGCTATAATACCGCACATTCTACCCTATATTGAAGGAAGTGTTACGATGTGGTTCAAAAATTAAATAGATTGTCTTTAACCACTGTAAATATAATCAATCTTCTTTCATGTTTTGATAATTGGTTACCAAATTGGTTACTATTTTTAGGCGTGTACACTGTAGCTGTTTATTACTTGTTCACTAATTATATGTAATATTACCTCTAGTATATACAATACATCAAAAAGTATCCGATGTATCCAAAAAATCTCTAATTTTTATCTATTCAATTTGTAATATGTCTTAAACAATGTTTTTACCATCAAGTTGTTGCGATCTGATTTAATTAGATATTATTTCATTTTATATTACTTCTAAATTATTAATATCTGATATGGGATGATATTTTGTTACGAATCTATATTTTTGCTTAAGATTTAGGCATTCGATTCTTTTTTATGTTTCAAGTGTCTAAAAAACAATCAGATTAAGTTAAAAAATGCTTTTTTTGTATTAATCTCAGTTAAGACATATTAGCTAGATATGTCTACCACATAATTTCAATCATATATCACGAGGTAAATATGGAATCAGCATATACATTAGATGATTTTAATCAAAGCTTAGCAGAACGGATAAAATAGACAGATAATTTTGATAATGGGGTGCAGTTATACCCTAAAGATGTTGCATTAACTCATAAGTATATTCAGTTTAATGATCTGTTTATTAAATTTATGGTGTTAGATCTAGATCGGGAAAATTCTGCAATGGATTGGGAATTGTTAGGACTTCCAAGTCCCAATATAGTCGTACAAAATAGATTAAACGGTCGATGTCATTATATCTATGCGTTAGAAGTACCTATTTGTAACACAAAGAATGCTCGATTTAAGCCAATAAGTTATTTTAAAAAGATACAACGGGCTTATATTGATAAGTTAGGAGCAGATCAACACTATGTTGGTGTATTCACTAAAAATCCAAACTCAAATTTTTGGAGAACATTTGTATTTAATGTACCTAAATATACTCTGGATTATTTAGCTGATTTTGTTGATTTATCAAATAAACCTGTATTTTATCTAAATGATAATGAAGATATTGAAGGTCGGAATTGTTCTTTATTTAATCAGATCAAAAAAATTGGTTATCGTGAGATTCTGAAGTTTAAATGTTCAGGTAAACAATTAGAACAATTTAATCAGTATTTATTATCTTCATTAGAGTTATTAAATCAGAATCATAATCCACCATTACCATACAGGGAGTTAAAAGGAATTGCTAGAAGTTCATCTCGTTGGATCTGGGAAAGATTTTCTGAATCATCGTTTCAACAAATTCAGTCGAATCGTTCTCGAAAACGATGGGAAAAGCAACAAATTATCAAGAAAGAGTTGTTTAATCAATTTGGAGCTAATAAACCTAATATGTCGTTAAAGCAAATAGCAGAACAATTTAGTATTAGTGTAAGTTCATTGAATCGTTGGGCAGAAGAATTCGGATGGGTGAAATCAAAAAATGACTTAAAAAGTAAATATGAGAAAATAGCATAGTTAAGAACACAAGGTCTGAAATGGCGAGAAATAGCAACCTGTTTATCAATATCAGAAGGCAGTGCTAAGATGTGTTTTAAACGATATAAAAGATAATAAATAAAAGCCACCATGTTTTTGGTTCAAAAATTTAATGACTTATAGACTGACTAAACCGCTAGATTGGGATCTTACACAACTACAAACTCAACTAGAAGATTGTCAATTCCAT
The DNA here is from genome assembly GCF_001837655.1 of Haemophilus sp. HMSC071C11. Lineage (NCBI taxonomy): Bacteria > Pseudomonadati > Pseudomonadota > Gammaproteobacteria > Pasteurellales > Pasteurellaceae > Haemophilus > Haemophilus sp. HMSC071C11. The sequence continues at coordinate 40,592 of NZ_KV833412.1, forward strand.
CCCTGCGGTGCTCAAGATCAAAGTAAATTTGGCTGGTCAGCCCCATTACGAGGTTCTGATTTACTCTATTTTTCTGTTGGAAAACAAATTCTATTAATCGCCAAAAAAGAAGAAAAAATCTTGCCGGCAAATGTGGTCAAACGTGAACTTGATGAACGCATTGAAAGCCTTGAAAAAAAGAAAATCGCAAACTTAAAAAGGTAGAAAAACAAACATTAAAAGATGATGTCGTGATGAATTTATTACCTCGTGCATTTAGTAAAAATCAGCATACGGCACTATGGATTGATATGGAAAATAATCTTATTCATATTGATGCCGCATCAAGTAAACGCGCGGAAGATGCGCTCGCATTACTGCGTAAATCCTTAGGTTCGCTCCCTGTCGTGCCTTTAGCCTTTGCTAATGAACCTAGCACGATTTTAACCAATTGGATCCTTCAAGATAATTTGCCGCATTGGTTACTTGCATTAGAAGAAGCCGAGCTTCGTGGCAGTCAGGAAGACAGCGTTATCCGTTGCAAAAAACAACCTTTAGAAAATGAAGAAATTCTCGCTCTTCTGCAAGATGGCAAAAAAGTAGTAAGTAAATTAGCCTTAGAATGGGAAGATACCTTAACTTTCGTTTTTAACGAAGATTGCACAATCAAACGTTTAAAATTTGCAGATACTGTACGGGGAAAAAAATGATGATATTCTGAAAGAAGATTTTGCACAGCGTTTCGATGCAGATTTTGTACTGATGACTGGTATTTTAGCCAAACTCACCGAAAATTTATTAGATGAATTTGGTGGCGAAAAAGCAAGATTATAAAATCGCGCTTTAATCATTCTAAAATGAAGTTTATTTTTACAATGTGAATCTAATATTCAGCGTATTCAAACCAGCTCTCTAAAATTAAACAAGCTGACACTCCATCGATTTTGCCTTTTTTTAATGCTTTAAAACCACCACGTTCAAAAATCTCACTACGAGCTTGCGTGGTGGTTAATCGTTCATCTTGTAAATGAACATTAACGCCAAAACGACCTTGTAAACGATTTGCAAATTTACGAGCACGTAGAGTGAGATCTTGTTCTGTTCCGTCCATATTTAAAGGAAGACCAACAATGACAACATCTGGTTTCCATTCTTTCAAACATTTTTCGATCGCTTCCCAATTTGGGATGCCATCTTGCGCCTTAAAAGCGGGCAAGGCTTGTGCTGTGCCAGTAATACTTTGTCCTATGGCACAACCGATACTTTTAGTGCCAAAATCAAAAGCCAGAGCGGTAATTCCCATTAACTATGCCCCACTTGCGCTAACGCAAAATTATAAGGATGAATACCAAGTAACTGATTGGCTGCAGCATAACGATCTTCATAGGGCATATCAAATAAAATTTGATCGTTAGATGACACCACCAACCACGCATTATCTCTGATTTCTTTTTCTAACTGACCAGCCCCCCAGCTTGAACATCCTAGCGCAACAAGATATTTTTCAGGTGCAAAAGTTGAACCTAGCGTTTCCACCACATCAGCGGAGGTTGTCATTGAAAGTTCCTTTGTGACTTTGTAAGTATGTTGAAAAGCATTAAGCGTATTCTTATGTAAAATAAACCCTCTTTCTGTATGCACAGGCCCACCCGCAACCACCATTTCATTACCAAAAGTGCGGTCATTTTTCATCATAAAATTGAGTTTTGAATAAAGTTCCGCAATGCTTAAATCTGTCGGCTGATTAATTACCAAACCCATTGAACCCTGTTCATTATGCTCACACATAAACACCACCGTGCGATTAAAATAATCGTCTAAATGTGGCATTGCGATCAAAAATTTTCCTTGTAATTCCATCATTCGCCTAAGTCCCCAAAACAAATTTGCAATGCACTTATCGCTGCAAGTGATGCAGTTTCAGTGCGTAAAACACGTTTTCCTAATAAAATTTCAGTAAATCCTTGCTGTTCAGTTTGGGCAATTTCTTGTGCTGATAATCCACCTTCCGAGCCAATTAATAAGCGAACACCCCCAGCAGGAATAGTCGGTAAGGTTTTAATAGAATAGTGCGCGCGTGGATGTAAATTCAATTTCAATGCACCATCATTTTCTGCACACCAATCTTGTAATTTCATCAGTGGACGAATCTCTGGCACGCTATTACGACCGCATTGCTCACAAGCTGCAATCGCAATTTTTTGCCATTGTTGGATTTTTTTATCCATCCGCTCAGTGTCAAGTTTTACGCCACAGCGTTCTGACCATAATGGCGTAATCACATTTACCCCTAATTCTACGGATTTTTGAATAGTAAATTCCATTCGTTCTCCGCGAGAAATCACTTGTCCTAAATGGATTTTTAAATGGGATTCTTTATCCGCAAGCTCACGCCCCAAAATCTCTACTTTTACGGACTTTTTATTTGACTCAATAATTTTTGCTGGATAAATATGATTAGAACCATCAAAGAGTTCAAGCTGTTCGCCTTCTGTCATTCTTAACACTCGAGCAACGTGATTTGCAGCGTCTTCTGAAAGATAACATTGAGTTTGATTTTCAAGGGATATTGGATGATAAATTCTTGGTATGCGCATAATGTTTATTTATATGAATGAAAAAGTGCGGTCATTTTAACTGGTGTTTTTATAAGATATTCATCTTACGACGAATAAACGCCATCATACTGTGCAAGAGTAAAAACAATAAAGATAAAGCATACAAAGGCATATTTCCTAACACAGAATAAGGGGTTTTGCCTTCCGCAGGTGCAATTTTATAAGTCAAAGTTGTTTCAATAAATTGCGGGGCTTGTGCTAATACCTTACCTTGCGCATCAACAAAAACTGAAATCCCCGTATTTGTTGCACGAATAAGCGGTTTGCCTAATTCTAAAGCGCGCATTCTTGCCATCTGTAAATGTTGCCAAGGCCCAATAGAATCGCCAAACCACGCATCATTAGATAAGGTGAGCAAATAATCCGTATCTTGTTTCAAATTTTGTCGCACTTGCTCGCCGAAAATAATTTCATAACAAATTGCTGGCGAAAAAGCACGTTTTTTTGCGATTAAAGAGGGTTGAACAGCCTCTCCACTTTGAAATGCTGACATTGGTAAATTAAACACTGAATTAAGCGGTCGCAAAATACTTTCTAGCGGAACATATTCCCCGAAAGGCACGAGATGATGTTTATTATAACGATTTGGCGTATCTGGTTGATAAGGAAAATCTGGGTTTCCAGTAGTCATAATTGAATTTAATAACTTACCAGATTTTGTATCTTGGAATACCGTTCCAATCATAATCTCCGTTTTAGTTTCTTTAGCAGCATGCTCTAATTTTTCAAAAAATGGTGTAATTGCATTTTCAAGGGTTGGTAAGGCTGATTCAGGCAAAATAATTAAATCGGTTTTACCAAGATTTTCTGCGATTAATTTTTGATAAATTGCCAAAGTAGAATAGAAATAATTAGGATCCCATTTAAGATTTTGTTCAATATTGCCTTGCGCAAGCGTGACTGAAATTGCCTTATTTTCAACAGATTTTACAAAGTGAATTCGCGATGAATAAGCACTTAATCCCCCTACAATAATCAATAACAAAGCATTCGCTAAAACTAATTTAAAATTTTTCGTTTTAAACAAAGATGAAACGAGATTAAAAATGACCGCACTTGCCCAAAGGGTAAAGAATGTCAATCCTGTTACCCCAAAAATCGGGGCGAGACCATAAAATGGGCTGTCAATTTGTGTATAACCAAACTGAAGCCAAGGAAAACCAGTAAAAATCCAACCCCGTAAAAATTCTGTCAATGTCCAAATCACGGCAAAAATTACCGCACTTTGCACTTTGAAACGCTGAACTAAATAGGTAAAGAGCATTGGATATAGCGCAAGATAAGCCGCAAGCAAACCGACAAGGAAATAACTCACTCCTAACGACGCGCCACCAAATTGATGGATACTAACATTAAGCCAACTTACTCCAAAGCAGAAAAATCCCATCGCCCACAAGAAAGTGGATAAAAGTGCGGTGGATTTTTTAGGATTTTTAGCGACATAAAGTAAACCGAGTAAAGACACATAGGCTAAAGGCCAATAATCAAATGGCGAAAAGGCAAAAACACCGACTAAACCCGATATAAAAGCAATAAAATAAGTTAAATATTTATTCATAAATTTAATTGATAATAAAATCCTATTCAGATTTTTCATCTACATTATTCATTTCTGCCAAATGTTCATCTGGCACTGTCACGCGAAGTTGAATTAATCGACGACTATCTGCAGAAGTCACTTTAAATTGAAGATTTTTCAAAATAATTTCTTCCCCACGTTTTGGTAAATAACCAAAAGTCTGCATAATCAGACCGCCAATGGTATCTACTTCTTCATCATCAAAATCCGTATTAAATTGCCCATTGAAATCATCAATATCGGTGAGCGCACGCACTGCATAAGTATGACGAGAAAGCTGACGAATATCCGCAATCTCTTCTTCATCAAATTCATCTTCAATATCGCCAACAATTTGTTCCAAAATATCTTCAATAGTAACAAGCCCCGACACTGCACCAAATTCATCCACCACAATGGCCATATGGAAACGCTCAGAGCGAAAATCTTTTAACATACGATCCACTCTTTTGCTTTCTGGCACAATCACGACGGGGCGCAATAATGAAGATAAATCAAATGCTTCGGCATCTTCACGTAAAAATTTTAATAAATCTTTTGCGTGCAAAATGCCCACGATATTATCGCGGTCATCGGCATCGGCAATCACAGGAAAACGAGAATGTGCGGATTCAATAATTGTGTTTAAACAAGTATTTAAATCTTGTTGATCTTCAATAAAAATAATTTGTGAACGAGGAATCATAATATCACGAACACGAAGTTCCGCAATTTCCATCACGCCTTCAATCATTTCACGCGTATTTTGATCAATTAGATCGTTTTGTTCTGAATCGCGAATCACTTCCACAAGTTCTTCACGATTTTTTAATTCGCCTTGAAAAAAGCGACCGAATAAAGATTGGAAAAAAGGTTTTTTCGTATTTTCAGGTTGGTTTGAATTTTGCTGTTCGTCGTTCATATTGATTTGTGTTTGATGTCTTATTGACGGCGAAAAAGTATCATATTTTAAAAAAAAGAGCAAAAAGCGAAAAGAGGAAAATCAATAAAAATAACTGCACATTGGGTTTGAACCTAAAGTGCGGTTAAAAATACACAATTTTACGGAGAGGGGAAACTTCTAGACAACAAAATATTCTTATTTTGTTTATATGACGAAAAGTACCTATGTTGTGGATAACATTGTGAATAACGGATTTCTGATTGTGAATTGATCTCGTAAAAACAGGCAAAGATCCTTATCACATCAAACTTCAAAATAAATTGAGTTATTTACAACCAAAAGATCTTAAACAAAAATAAACCGCACTTTTCACATTCAAAATGGAAGAAAGTGCGGTAAAAAAATACAATTTTTAAAACAGTTTTATTCACAAAAGATCTTTTTATCATCTCTTTGAGTTATTCAATATTTCTGTGGATAAAATTGTGGTTGAGAAAATCTATAATGTTGTATAACTCAAATTAACTTTTTTAATAAAATTTCAGATTTAAATTTATTCCTTTTAATTCAACTAGTTAGAATTAAAAGAGTGAACGCATTTATAATACACAGAATACATCAAAATTTGATGTTTAATTTTTATACAGTTTGTTTTACACTGGATAAATAACGTTCCCAATCAAAATATTGACCAGGATCGATCTTACGTCCTGGCGAAATATCGCAATGTCCAACAATTCGATCTTTTGTAATCTTCGGGTAACTTTTCATTATTACGTTAGTAAGCTCTTGCAATGAAAAATATTGAGCGTCGGTAAAAGGCTGTTCATTACTCCCCTCCAGCTCAATTCCAATGGCAAAATCATTACATTTTTCTCGTCCTTGAAAATTAGATACGCCTGCGTGCCAAGAGCGATCATTAAAATTGACATATTGCGTAATTCGCCCATTTCGTTCGATCAAACAATGTGCTGAAACACGCATTTGATAAATTTCTGCAAAATAAGGATGAATCTTAGGATCTAATTTTCCTTGAAAAAAATCATCCACATATCCGCCGCCAAATTGTTCTGGCGGCAGACTAATATAATGAATAACCAATAAGGAAATATCCTGTGGATTTGGGCGTTTATCGAAGTGAGGTGACTGAATTTGCCGACAATCCAATATACCTTGTTCAATATCTTTTAGTTTTTGCATACTTTTTTCCTTTTTTTGCGATCAGGATCGCAGAAAAAGTGCGGTCAATTTTACAAACAAATTTTTCCTTTTCACAATGTCGTCGCTAACAAAGGCTTAATAAAAGGAAAATGAATGAAACTAACAACACAGCAAACCTTGAAAAAAGGGTTTACATTAATAGAGCTAATGATTGTGATTGCAATTATTGCTATTTTAGCCACTATCGCAATTCCCTCTTATCAAAATTATACTAAAAAAGCAGCGGTATCTGAATTACTGCAAGCGTCAGCGCCTTATAAGGCTGATGTGGAATTATGTGTATATAGCACAAATGAAACAACAAACTGTACGGGTGGAAAAAATGGTATTGCAGCAGATATAACCACAGCAAAAGGCTATGTAAAATCAGTGACAACAAGCAACGGTGCAATAACAGTAAAAGGGGATGGCACATTGGCAAATATGGAATATATTTTGCAAGCTACAGGTAATGCTGCAACAGGTGTAACTTGGACAACAACTTGCAAAGGAACGGATGCCTCTTTATTTCCAGCAAATTTTTGCGGAAGTGTCACACAATGACGAGCTATGCTTTACTTCATACTCAGCGTGTAACCGCTCAAAATGGCGAGATCTTTACGATCTCGCCAGATTTATGGGAACGCAATCAGCAGCAACAATCCTTGCTCTTGCGGTATTTTGCTTTGCCACTTAAAGAAGAAAATAATCGTCTTTGGCTAGGGGTTGATTCTCTCTCCAATCTTTCAGCTTGTGAAACCATTGCGTTTATAACAGGAAAACCTGTCGAACCAATTTTGTTAGAAAGCAGCCAACTCAAAGAACTGTTACAACAACTTACTCCGCACCAAATGCAAGTGGAAGAGCAAGTTAAATTCTATCAACATCAAGAAACCCATTTTGAACAAGAAGATGATGAACCTGTTATCCGCTTACTTAATCAGATTTTTGAATCTGCCTTACAAAAAAATGCCTCTGATATTCATTTAGAAACCTTGGCTGATCAGTTTCAAGTGCGGTTTAGAATTGATGGTGTTTTACAACCACAACCCTTAATAAGCAAAATATTCGCCAATCGTATTATTTCACGCTTAAAATTACTGGCTAAATTAGATATTAGTGAAAATCGACTTCCACAAGATGGACGATTTCAATTTAAAACCACTTTTTCCGATATTCTTGATTTTCGCCTTTCAACCTTACCAACCCATTGGGGCGAAAAAATCGTGTTGCGAGCGCAACAAAATAAACCTGTAGAACTTAGCTTTGCTGAACTGGGTATGACCGAAAATCAGCAACAAGCATTTCAACGCTCACTTAGCCAGCCACAAGGATTAATTTTAGTAACCGGCCCCACAGGAAGTGGGAAAAGTATCTCGCTTTACACCGCACTTCAGTGGCTAAATACGCCTGATAAACATATTATGACCGCTGAAGATCCCATTGAAATTGAACTTGATGGTATTATTCAAAGCCAAATTAATCCGCAGATTGGATTAGATTTTAGCCGTCTATTGCGTGCTTTTTTACGTCAAGATCCCGACATCATTATGCTAGGTGAAATTCGAGATGAAGAAAGTGCAAGGATTGCACTACGTGCCGCTCAAACGGGACATTTGGTGCTTTCAACTTTACATACCAATGATGCAATATCTGCCATTTCTCGCTTACAACAACTCGGTATTCAACAACATGAAATTGAAAACAGTTTACTACTCGTCATTGCACAGCGTCTTGTACGAAAAATCTGTCCAAAGTGCGGTGGAAATTTAATAAATTCTTGTGATTGCCATCAAGGTTATCGAGGGCGAATCGGCGTGTATCAATTTCTACATTGGCAACAGAATGGCTATCAAACGGATTTTGAGAATTTACGAGAGAGTGGTTTGGAAAAAGTTAGCCAAGGCATAACAGATGAGAAAGAAATTGAACGTGTGTTAGGTAAAAACTCATGACTAAAAAACTCTTTTATTATCAAGGTAGTAACGCATTAAATCAGAAACAAAAAGGCTCAATTATTGCGGATACGAAACAACAAGCGCACTTTCAGTTAATAAGCCGCGGGCTTACTCACATCAAATTACAACAAAACTGGCAATTTGGGGCAAAACCCAAAAATTCAGAAATCAGTGAATTACTCAATCAATTAGCGACATTGCTACAGTCCGTAATTCCGTTAAAAAACAGCCTACAAATTTTGCAACAAAATTGTACTCAAATTATGCTCAACAAATGGCTTGAACGACTGCTTCAATCCATTGAATCTGGCTTAGCATTCTCACAAGCCATTGAACAACAAGGAAAATATCTCACACAACAAGAAATTCAACTGATTCAAGTGGGAGAAATGACAGGAAAACTTGCCGTAGTTTGTAAAAAAATAGCCACGCACCGTAGTCAATCTTTGGCTTTACAACGCAAATTACAGAAAATTATGTTATATCCCTCAATGGTATTGGGAATTTCTCTATTATTGACACTCGCATTACTGCTTTTTATCGCGCCTCAATTTGCTGAAATGTACAGTGGCAATAATGCGGAGTTACCAACAATAACCGCAATATTGCTCTCAATATCTAATTTCCTTAAGCAAAATATTGGCATTTTGCTATTTTTCGTTTTGAGTTTTTTTCTATTTTATTATTTCTATCTAAAACGCCAGACTTGGTTTCATCAAAAGAAAAATCAACTTATTTCTATCACGCCTATTTTTGGCACAATTCAAAAGCTTTCACGTTTAGTGAACTTTAGTCAAAGTTTACAAATTATGTTGCAGGCCGGCGTACCGCTTAATCAGGCACTAGACAGTTTTCTTCCTCGCACACAAACTTGGCAAACCAAGAAAACGCTTGTAAACGATATGGTATTAGATAAAGAAGTGCGGTCAATTTTGCAATGGGTTTCTCAAGGCTATGCGTTTTCTAATAGCGTAAGTAGCGATCTTTTCCCGATGGAAGCACAACAAATGCTACAAATTGGCGAACAAAGCGGAAAACTCGCTTTGATGCTAGAGCATATCGCAGATAATTACCAAGAAAAACTTAATCATCAAATTGACTTACTCTCACAAATGCTAGAACCATTAATGATGGTAATCATCGGCAGTCTGATTGGGATTATTATGATGGGAATGTATTTACCTATCTTTAATATGGGATCAGTTATTCAATGATTTACTTCACAATGTTTTTATTAGGCGGCATCTTAGGGATCGCATTGTGGTTCTACCTATCTGGTTTTATTACGCATTTGCAGCAAGAGATTTATGCGACTTACGTTGAATTATTTCCACAAAACAGTTCTCCATTTCAACCGCACTTTGCCTCTATTCAACAAAAAAAGTGCGGTCATATTTTGAGGTATTTTTTTAGTATTGGGGTTGGATTTATATTTTTACAAATTGCCTTCAAAGATTCTATTTTTACTGTATGGATCGGACTCACACTTATTATTCTTTGGACAATCAGTTATCTTGATTGGCACTATCAACTTATTTCTACGACACCCTGTTTATGGTTACTTACTCTAGGATTATTTGGCACAGACAATAACTTTTCATTGCTAACGTTATCTGAAAGCATAAAAAGTGCGGCTATTTTTTTTATTGTTTTCTACGCAATCTATTGGATTGCAAAATGTTATTACAGAAAAGAAGCCTTTGGACGGGGAGATTATTGGCTAGCAATGGCATTAGGAAGTTTTATTCATTTAGAAACCTTACCGCACTTTTTATTATTAGCCTCAGTTCTTGGAATATGTTTTTCGCTTATTCATAGAAAGAAAAAAGAATTTTTACCTTTTGCCCCTTTTATGAACTTATCAGCTGTCATCATTTATTTCGTCAAATATTACGGATATTAAAAAGGGGAAAACATAATATTTTCCCCTTGTTCTTCATAGAAGTGCGGTTGCTTTTACGAACGTTTCATCACTTCAAAAAACTCTTCGTTGGTTTTCGCCATCATCAGCTTATCAATCAAGAATTCCATTGCATCCACTTCATCCATTGGATTAAGAATCTTACGAAGAATCCACATTTTTTGTAATTCATCAGATGTTGTGAGTAAGTCTTCTTTACGAGTACCAGAGCGTTTAAAGTCAATGGCTGGGAATACGCGTCTTTCTGCAATTTTACGAGAAAGGTGTAATTCCATATTACCTGTACCTTTAAATTCTTCGAAAATAACTTCATCCATTTTCGAACCTGTATCAACTAGTGCTGTGGCAATAATCGTTAAACTGCCGCCTTCTTCCACATTACGTGCAGCTCCAAAGAAACGTTTTGGACGATGCAACGCATTAGCATCCACACCACCAGACAAAATTTTACCCGAAGCTGGGGTTACCGTATTGTAAGCGCGTGCTAAACGAGTAATAGAATCAAGCAAAATGACCACATCTTTTTTATGCTCTACTGAACGTTTCGCTTTTTCGATTACCATTTCTGCCACTTGAACGTGACGAGTTGCAGGCTCGTCAAAAGTAGACGCAATGACTTCGCCTTTTACTGAACGTTGCATTTCTGTCACTTCTTCTGGGCGTTCATCAATCAGTAATACGATAAGTTCCACATCAGGATAATTATGCGTGATACTTTGTGCAATATTTTGCAACAACATTGTTTTACCCGCTTTTGGTGGTGCTACGATTAACCCACGTTGGCCTTTACCAATTGGCGAGGCTAAATCCAAAATACGGGCAGTTAAATCTTCTGTTGAGCCATTGCCACGTTCCATTCTTAAACGCGAATTAGCGTGCAATGGCGTTAAGTTTTCAAATAAGATTTTGCTACGGGACACTTCAGGTTTGTCATCATTAACTTGATCAACTTTTAAAAGTGCGAAATAACGTTCTCCTTCTTTTGGTGGACGAATTTTACCCTCGATTTTATCCCCAGTTTGAAGATTAAAACGACGGATTTGACTTGGGGAAACATAAATATCATCAGGGCCTGCAAGATAGGAACTGTCGGCAGAACGAAGGAAACCAAAACCATCTGGTAAAATTTCTAACACACCACCGCCGAAAATATCTTCGCCACTTTTGGCGTGCTGTTTTAAGATTGCAAAGACAATATCTTGTTTACGCAAACGAGCTAAATTTTCTAAGCCCATTTGCTCCTCACCGAGTTTCACAAGATCAGAAACAGGCGTATTTTTAAGTTCTGTTAAATGCATAATGAATAAATGTTGGAATTAATAAGAATTGATTATTCGAATGGTGGGCTTGCACCCTTTGAATGGCGCGTAAATTACCACTAAAACCCTACGCTGTCTAGCTTTTATTAGCATTTAATATAAAAAATTACCGCACTTTTTTTAAGAACTTATTTTGGAAGTTTAGCCGTCTAGATTGTTATTTATTTGATTTTTAATTAGAATACGGACAATTTGTAAGGTTATCAATAAGCACTTAAGGGAAATTATGGCGAATTGGGACGGAAAATATATCAGCCCTTATGCAGAACATGGCAAAAAAAGTGAGCAAGTAAAAAAAATTACAGTATCCATTCCCATTAAAGTACTGGAAATTTTGACGAATGAACGCACTCGCCGCCAATTAAAAAGTTTACGTCACGCAACTAACAGTGAATTGCTTTGTGAAGCGTTCTTGCATGCATTCACAGGACAGCCTTTACCCACCGATGCAGATTTAATGAAAGAGCGTAATGATGAAATCCCTGAAGATGCCAAAGTGCTTATGCGTGAATTAGGTGTCGATCCAGAAAGCTGGGAATATTAACCGCACTTTTCACTTATCCGTTCAAGCCATTCAAAATTGAACATCCAGGGTTGTCATTGCCCTGACAACTGTCGTGCCAGTGCTGCAATTTTTGTACCATTTTTTGTAACTGTTCTATTTGTTGATTTAATGTCGCAATATGTTGAGCAGTTAGCACTTTCACTTCTCGGCAGCTACGCTTAGGATTATCTTGTAGTGCTAATAATTGTGCGATTTGATGTAACGAAAACCCAACATTGCGTGAGTGTCGAATAAAATGCAACCTTTCTAAATCACTTTCTCCATAATTTCGATAGCCTGACAAACTGCGAACAGCGGGTTTAATTAACCCTATTTTTTCATAATCACGGATTTGTTTTGTAGATAAACCTACTAATTTTGCGGCTTCACTAATATTCATAAAAAACTTCTTGACCTTAACCTTATGTAAAGGTTTATAGTTTAACCATCAATAAAACAACTAACAAGGAGTAAAAAT
>NZ_KV833413.1:0-1794 GCF_001837655.1 Haemophilus sp. HMSC071C11
GCTGGACGTATCACAAGTGCGAATGCTGACATAAGTAACGATAAAACGGGTGAAAAACCCGTTCGCCGGAAGACCAAGGGTTCCTGTCCAACGTTAATCGGGGCAGGGTGAGTCGGCTCCTAAGGCGAGGCTGAAAAGCGTAGTCGATGGGAAACAGGTTAATATTCCTGTACTTGGTAAAGCTGCGATGTGGGGACGGAGTAGGTTAGGTTATCGCACTGTTGGATATGTGCGTTTAAGTTGGTAGGTGGGAAGTTTAGGCAAATCCGGACTTCCTTAACACAGAGAGATGATGACGAGGCTCTACGGAGCTGAAGTAACTGATACCACACTTCCAGGAAAAGCCACTAAGCGAAAGGCTTTACTAAACCGTACTGAAAACCGACACAGGTGGTCAGGTAGAGAATACTCAGGCGCTTGAGAGAACTCGGGTGAAGGAACTAGGCAAAATAGCACCGTAACTTCGGGAGAAGGTGCGCCGGCGTAGATTGTAGTCCCTAGCGGGCGAAGGTTGAACCGGTCGAAGATACCAGCTGGCTGCAACTGTTTATTAAAAACACAGCACTCTGCAAACACGAAAGTGGACGTATAGGGTGTGATGCCTGCCCGGTGCTGGAAGGTTAATTGATGGTGTCATCGCAAGAGAAGCACCTGATCGAAGCCCCAGTAAACGGCGGCCGTAACTATAACGGTCCTAAGGTAGCGAAATTCCTTGTCGGGTAAGTTCCGACCTGCACGAATGGCATAATGATGGCCAGGCTGTCTCCACCCGAGACTCAGTGAAATTGAAATCGCCGTGAAGATGCGGTGTACCCGCGGCTAGACGGAAAGACCCCGTGAACCTTTACTATAGCTTGACACTGAACATTGAATTTTGATGTGTAGGATAGGTGGGAGCCTTTGAAGCAGTGACGCCAGTCATTGTGGAGGCGACCTTGAAATACCACCCTTTAACGTTTGATGTTCTAACGAAGATGACGAAACGTGGTCTCGGACAGTGTCTGGTGGGTAGTTTGACTGGGGCGGTCTCCTCCCAAAGCGTAACGGAGGAGCACGAAGGTTTGCTAATCACGGTCGGACATCGTGAGGTTAGTGCAATGGTATAAGCAAGCTTAACTGCGAGACAGACAAGTCGAGCAGGTACGAAAGTAGGTCATAGTGATCCGGTGGTTCTGAATGGAAGGGCCATCGCTCAACGGATAAAAGGTACTCCGGGGATAACAGGCTGATACCGCCCAAGAGTTCATATCGACGGCGGTGTTTGGCACCTCGATGTCGGCTCATCACATCCTGGGGCTGAAGTAGGTCCCAAGGGTATGGCTGTTCGCCATTTAAAGTGGTACGCGAGCTGGGTTTAGAACGTCGTGAGACAGTTCGGTCCCTATCTGCCGTGGGCGTTGGATGATTGATTGGGGCTGCTCCTAGTACGAGAGGACCGGAGTGGACGCATCACTGGTGTTCCAGTTGTCTCGCCAGAGGCATTGCTGGGTAGCTAAATGCGGAAGAGATAAGTGCTGAAAGCATCTAAGCACGAAACTTGCCAAGAGATGAGTCATCCCTGACTTTAAGTCAGTAAGGGTTGTTGTAGACTACGACGTAGATAGGTCAGGTGTGTAAGTGTAGTGATACATTGAGCTAACAGATACTAATTGCCCGAGAGGCTTAACTATACAACGCTCAAGTGTTTTTGGGAGCTAAGTGAAGTAAGAGATGAAAAGCGAAGCAAATAAAAGTAGAGCGGAAACCGAAGTAAAAGACTAAACAAAGAAAAGTAAATATAGAAGACTTAATAGA